>DASQPY010000709.1:0-2874 GCA_035643735.1 Actinoallomurus sp.
CGAACCCCGCCTCGACCAGCACGCTCAGGGTGCGCTCGATGCGCACCTTAACGGCGTTAAGGGCTTAACGCCGTTAAGGAGGCATCATGACGTACGACGTGGTCATCTCGGGAGCGGGCCCCGATCGGGTTGTTCCTCGCCTGTGAGCTGCGGGCGTACGGGGTTCGTACGGGTCGTGCTGGAGCGCCGGTCCGAGATCGACGCGGGGCTCTGGATCCTGCGCGGCGGCTCGCCTCGTCCACTGCGCTGGTCTTCGCTCCGCAGCAGCGGATCGAGGAGGTCCTGGAGAAGCGAGCGGTCGAGCTCGGCGTCGAGGTACGCCGCGGTCACGCGGTCCTCGGGCTGGAGCAGGACGACTGCCGGGTCACCGTCGCGGTGGAAGGACCCGGCGGGGCGTACGACCTGCGTGCGGAGTGGCTGGTCGGCTGTGACGGAGGCCGCAGCACCGTGCGCAACGCCCGGCAGGCGCCGTCCGCTGGCTGTGGCGACGCGCCCATCACTCGACCTGCCCGACCGTGAGGAGATGCGCGATGCCGTACGGCCGTGGGCGGACCGGATCGAGGCAGTCACCGGCGCCACCGAGACGCCGGCCGCCGATGCGGTCCTCGTACGGCCGAACGGTCATGTCGCGTGGGCCAGCGAGGATGTCGGTGGCCTGCGAGAGGCTGTACGACGGTGGTTCGGCGAGGCGACGGCCGCCCGGTGAGGCACCGGCGGTCGACGACCCGGCGGGCGCACGCTTCATCCGTCTCACAAAGCCACTCGAATGTCGGTGGATCACGCTAGACTTCGAACATGTGTTCTACTCATGGCGAGCGCCTCGCCAGCCTCACTCGGGCGATCGACGATCTCGCGGCCGAGGGTCTGGGCGGCCTTCCGCCCGACGCCTGGGCCGAGCGGGTCGCGGGCATCTGGGCTCTCGTCGAAGGGCTCGATCCCGAGGTCGCGCGACGCCGCGCCCGCTACACGACCATCGAGACCTGACCGCGATGCTTCAGTGCCTGGTCGCATCAGGCGGTCACCGCGACGACGGTGACCGACGCCCGCCATGGTCCGGTCGAGGCCATCCGCGGTGCACGACCAGGCGCAGCCCTCGGCCTTCACGACCTGACCTTCGGGGCGCGCTTGCCCTCGTCGGCAGATCGCCTTCGGGCCGCGAGCCGTGCGGTCGTGGATGCTTCACGGCCGAGCGTGGCCCCTGACCTGCGACCTCAGTGCTTGGCGGTCCGGTGGCGGCGATGCGACAGCAAGGAGCGCCGGGTGTCCAACGGCGGATCGGCGCCGCCGCCCGGATCGCCGCCCGGATCGCCGGCCTCCCGGCCGATGACGCGCGCAACCTGCTTTCGGAGCCGGGGAAGCCGCCGATACAGCACGTCGCCGGGGCAGTCGGTGCTGTTGTAGTCGCGGTGACCGACGATCGCGGTGGCCGGATCGAGATCGTGGGCGATGCACAGCCAGGCACAGACCTCCACCAGCGACTTCCAGAGCCTGGCCGGCACATCGTCCTTGATGTAGGTGCCCTCGTTCTCGATTCCGAGGGTGTGCTGGTTGTGGTGCAGCGACTGTGCCCCGATCACCAGCCCGTTGCGCGCGATGGCCTGCAGACTCCCGGCCCGCCCCTCCATGATGAGCCCGCCCCGGCTGATCGTCAGCTGCTCTCCGATGTCGTCCCAGCCGCGGGTCTGCATGTGAAACCGCTGAATCTGCCGCGACAGCGCGAAGGCGTGCGCTCGCGACGTCTCACTCGTGTTGGGCGACGCGGTGTGGTGGACGATGATGTGGTCAGGCGGTCGCTCGAGCAACCGCGGCGGCCGCTTCGGCGCTGCGGCACCCCAGTCCTTACGCGTGTATATCTTCGTCACGTCGTCAGCATTGGCCTGCATCGCACCTCCGGCAAGCATCACGTCCGCGGCGGCGACCCCGAGCGCCGTACGCAGCAGATTCCGGCGGAGTATCCCCTCGGCGCCGATCCCGTTCACCCCCGCTAACGACTGATCGTCAGCGTAATGAGACGACTACAGAAAGCGAGAACGTCAGATTCGGGCGTTTCACGCGGAACGACGAATAAAACGACCAACCCCGGGGTCTCCAAGAAGGGGGGAGGCGCTTCGAGACCCGGCGGCTCTGAGGCCGGACGGGAAGGTCGGTCCGGAGCGATCCAGGTCGGAGGGCTGGGCCGGGACGTCCTCCAAGTCGTCCCGGCCCAGCAGACGGTCCCAAGGCGGCGCGATCCGGTCCGCGCCGCCGCGGGCCCCGTCATCTCGTGTGTGATCTTGTCTCCGCTACACCGGGTGGGTCTCCACCCACGCGAATTTCAGCGTCGTGTCCAGCCAGCCGCCGGCGACGCCGTCGCCGAGGGACACGATGACCGAGGAGCTTTCGGCCGCGCACTCCATCCACGACCCGATCCGTACGACGGTCGGCCGGCTCGGGTCGACGTTGAAGCTGAGCCACATGTCGGTCACCTTGTCCTCGCCCTCGGCGTTGTGCGGAGCCGAGTCCGCAGACTCGAAGAAGAGCTGCCGGGAGTTCTCCACGTGGAAGGTGCCGCCACCGCCCGCACCGCCACCGCCCCAGCCCTGGAAGCCTGTCGCTGTGATCTTCACACCGCCCCTGATGTGCGCGGAGCCGAGCCCGATCTTCCCGAGCACGTACGCCTACGAGTACTGCAGCCAGGGACGGACCTCGACCCTCACCGGGCGGTCGGTGGTCATGACGAGGCTCCAGCCCATGCCGCCGCCGTGGGTTCCGTACGCCGCTCCGGGTGTCGCGCCGGCGCCACAGCGCAGATAGAGACGTCCGGTGTCCGCCCACTGCTCGTGCTGCAGCATCTCCCCCTCGACCCAAAGATCACCGTACGGCGGTGGCTGGAAC
>DASQPY010000710.1:0-4547 GCA_035643735.1 Actinoallomurus sp.
CCAGCAGCTCGCCCGTGCCCACTCCGAAGTGGATGCGCGGCACGTCGTACGTCTCCAGCGCGGAAAAGATCTTGCTGCTGTGCGGCAGCACCGAGGTGCGGTAGTCGGCCGGGGCGACGCCGCCGACCCAGGAGTCGAACAACTGGATCGCCCGCGCGCCCGCATCGATCTGCACCTTGAGGTAGGCGATCGCGATGTCGGCCAGGCGGTCGAGCAGTCGCGCCCACAGGTCCGGCTCGCCGTACATCATCGCCTTGGTGCGCTCGTGGTTTTTGGACGGGCCGCCCTCGATGAGATAGGACGCGAGGGTGAACGGGCCGCCGGCGAAGCCGATGAGCGGGATGCCCGCCAGCTCCCCGGTCAGGGCGCTCACGGCCTCGGTGACGTAGGCCACGTCGCCCGGCTCGAGCAGGCGGAGCCGGTCCACGGCGGCCGCGTCGCGGATCGGGTCGGCGATCATCGGTCCGACGCCCGGCTTGATGTCGACGTCGACGCCGATCGCCTTGAGCGGCACCACGATGTCGCTGAAGAAGATCGCCGCGTCCACCGAGTACCGGCGCACCGGCTGCATCGTTATCTCCACGATGAGGTCGGGGGTCGCGCAGGCCTCCATCATCGGGATCCCGCCGCGCACCTCACGGTACTCCGGCAGCGAACGTCCCGCCTGCCGCATGAACCACACCGGTGTGTGGGCCACCGGGCGGCGGCGGCAGGCGTCCAGGAAGGTGCTCGCCGGACGGGAGGAGGGAAGGACCGAACGGCGGTCCCCCGCGAACGCGCCTTCATCGCGGGAACGCGGCGGGGGGACGTGGTCCTTCTGTGTGTTCGCAACGTCAGCCACATCTGGATCGTCCCACGGAACGCCGCAGGCCGGAGGCCCACCCCCGAAGTCCGTCCGGCGGCAAGGGCCACACGTCCGTTATGAGAATCTTCGGGACACGCCGAGCCACGTCCCGCGATCGCGCCGGGCACCATGCGAGCGTGAAGGCTCCACCCCAGCCGAGTCGCAGGGAGGTCACCCAAGAATGACGCTCACACGTCATTGTTCCGTCTGTGCGGACGAGCGCGACTTCGAGCAGCCCTCGTGCGCCGATGGTCACGGCGCCGACTGCCCCGAGTTCGCGTGTGTCGAGTGCGGTATGGCGATCATGATCGGCGACGCCCCTCAGCTTCCGGTAATCGCAGTTTCCCAGGCCGCCTGAGCGGCCCGCGGCATGCGTCCCCATCTCCCCAGCGAGGACGTGCGTCCGGCGGATCACCCGGTGGACCGATGACGTCCCGTGACGCCCCGCCCGCACCGTTCCAGCGAGCCGTCGAGACGATGAGCGGGTTCGTCGACGCCGAGCCGTCCCGCCCGGAGCTCGTGATCGAGGACATGCCGGCGCCGCAACGGCTCGCCCCGTACGCCTCGGCGATCATGGCCACCGTCTACCGCGAGGACGACAGCGAGCTGGGTGTCGGCCGGCTCATCCTGCTGTACGACCCTGAGGGCCAGCGAGGCTGGGAGGGCGACTTCCGCGTGGTCGCGTACGTCCGCGCCGACCTCGAGCCGGAGATCGCCGCCGATCCACTGATCGGCCCGGTCGGCTGGAGCTGGCTGACGGAGGCACTCGACCAGCACGAGGCCGGTTATCGCGCGGCCTCCGGGACGATCACTCGCGCGGTCTCGGAGAGCTTCGGCGACAAGGACGAGGACCCCGAGACCACCGAGCTGGAGCTGCGGGCGTCCTGGTCACCGACCGACGGGGACATGTCCGGGCATATCAATGCGTGGTGTGATGTTCTCTGTCTTGCAGCTGGATTGCCGCCGGTAGGGGTCACCTCCCTGCCGGGTTCAGGGGTTTGACGACGTACGGTAGGCGCGTGGGATTGTCGGAAGCAGAAGTAGTACCACTGTTGGAACCACGGGATGGGATTCCCCCGGTCGTAGAGACCCCCGATGCGCTTCAAGATGCCATCGAAGGCCTCGCGGGCGGTGAGGGACCCGTCGCGGTCGATGCCGAACGCGCTTCGGGTTACCGCTACGGCCAGCGCGCCTATCTCGTTCAGCTGCGGCGCAAGGGCGCCGGAACGGTCCTGGTCGACCCCGTGCCCTGCGCGGACCTGTCCGGGCTGCGCACGGCCCTCGCCGGCACCGAGATGGTGCTGCACGCGGCCACGCAGGACCTGCCGTGCCTGGCCGAGCTCGGGTTGGTCCCGGACCTGCTGTTCGACACCGAGCTCGCGGGCCGCCTGCTCGGCTATCCGCGCGTCGGGCTGGGCACCATGGTCGAGACCGTGCTGGGCTTCACGCTCGAGAAGGGCCATTCGGCGGCCGACTGGTCGACCCGCCCGCTGCCCGCCGACTGGCTGCGCTACGCCGCGCTCGACGTCGAGCTTCTCGTCGAGCTGCGTGACGCGCTGCGGGCCGAGCTTGACGAGACGGGCAAGCTCGCCTGGGCGGAGGAGGAGTTCGCCGCGATCCTGTCGGCACCGCCGAAGGAGCCCCGGCAGGACCCTTGGCGCCGCACCTCCGGCATCCACCGGCTGCGCACGCGCCGCAGTCTCGCGGTCGTACGCGAGCTGTGGCTGGCGCGCGACCGGGTCGCCCGCGAGCGCGACGTGTCACCCGGCCGGGTCCTGCCGGACTCCGCCATCGTCGAGGCCGCGCTCCAGGTCCCCCGTACCCCCGATGACCTGACCGCGCTGCCGGCGTTCCGCGGGCGCAACCCCCGCCGCCACGCTGTCGTCTGGTTCCGTGCGGTACAGAAGGGCCGTACGCTGCCGGACACCGAGCTCCCCGAGCACAGCCTGCCCGGCGAGGGCCCGCCGCCCGCCCACCGCTGGGCCGAGCGCGACCCGGCCGCCGCCGAACGCCTCACCGCCAGCCGCGCCGTGGTCGCCGCGCTCGCCGACGAGCACACCATGCCGACGGAGAACCTCTTGCAGCCGGACACCGTACGCCGGCTCGCCTGGGCCCCGCCCGAAACGATCACCGAGGAGTCGGTCGGGCTCGTGCTGACCGCGCTGGGGTCCCGCTCGTGGCAGGTCGAGCTCGCCGCCAAGCCGCTGGCCAAAGCGCTGGTCAGGCTGGCGACCAAGAGTGACATCTGATCCCATCGTGACCGAGCGGCTCGTACTCCGGCCGCTCGGTCCCGGGCCGGCCCGTGCGATCGCGGACGGCGACTACTCCGGCCTGACCGCCGGCACCACCTGGCCGACCGAGGCGACGGCGCTCGTCGCGATGCGCGCGGCCTCCGACCCGGACGCCCTGACCTGGCTGATCGTCCGTGAGGGCCTGGTGATCGGCGAGTGCGGCCTGAAGCACGCGCCGGGCCCGGACGGGTCGACGGAGATCGGGTACGGCATGGGCGCGGCCTGGCGCGCGAACGGCTACGGCACGGAGGCGGTCGGCGGGCTCGTGAACTGGCTCGCAGACCTGCCCGGCTGCCGCCGCGTGACCGCCGAGGTCCACGAGACCAACCTCGCCTCCCGCCGGCTGCTGGAACGCCTCGGCTTCACGATCGACCTGCTGGCCTCGCCGTACGTCTGGTACGCGCGCGCCCTGACTTAGGGCCCTAGGCGTGTCTGACACGCCCTAGCGGTTCCGGGTGATCGTCAGAGGGCGACGAACGTCAGGCCGCGTTTCTTCAGCTCCGGGATCACCTCGTGGAGCGCCTTGATCGTCTCCGAGCGGTCACCGCCGCCATCGTGGCACAGCAGGATGTCGCCGCCCTTGGCCTTCAGCATGGCGCGCTTGATGTGCCTGGTGCCGGGGCGCGCCCAGTCGCGCGGGTCGATGTCCCAGTCGATCGGCATCATCCCGTGCCGGGCGGCCGAGTGGAACACCGCGTGTGACCACGCGCCGCCCGGTGAGCGGAAGAACTTCGGGGCGACCCCGGTCGCGTAGCCGATGCGGTCGTGCGCCTCGGTGATCTCGCGGTCGACCTTCTTACGCGACAGCGACGCGATGTCGAGCGGGTGGGTCATGGTGTGGTTGCACAGCTGATGGCCCGCCTGCACGATCCGCTCCGCCAGCTTCGGGAACAGCTTCACCTGGATGCCGATCAGCGAGAACGTCGCCTTGACCTCGTGCTCGGCCAGCAGGTCGAGCATTTTCGGCGTCCACTCGGGCTGGGGCCCGTCGTCGATGGTCAGCGCGATGGCGTTCGGCGGTGCGGTCGGGAACAGGTCGTGCACCCGGTGGACGGCGTCCTTGCGCGCCGGCACCGGTGCGAGGCGTGCCGGCATGACACCGGGACGGGGCAGCCGCGGTCCGGTTTTCCGGTGCCGGATCACGGCCCGTCCGCGCGCCAGGGGGCGCGTGAGGGTGGTGGTCTCCCGGCCGGCGTCACCCACGGCGAGCGCCCCTAGGCCGGCGGCGCCCAGGGCGAGTATCCGACGGCGAGTCATCACGTCCCGAAACTCCACATGTCAAACGCTATGCCCTCTAGGGACTGGTGGGATACGTGTGCCCCGATCTATTCAGTGCAACAGCTGATCAAAGTGTTCATCAACAGCGATCGATGACAAAGTCACCCATGCCGCGGACTTGCGCAGACCCCCCA
>DASQPY010000711.1:0-3781 GCA_035643735.1 Actinoallomurus sp.
CCGAGCCCGAGCCCGAGCCCGAGGCCGAGGCCGAGCCGGACGCTGAGCCGGAGGCCGAGTCCACGGCCGAGCCGGACGCCGGATCCGGACCGGAGGGCGGGTCGGAAGGCGAGTCCGGCGCCGCGGCCGCATCTGCCGGCCCCGCGGAGCCGTCCGAACCATCCGAACCGCCTGTGCCGGCCAGGCCCGTACGGAAGCGGCGGCGTGGCCTGCGGTGGACCGCCGCCATCGTCGCGGTCCTCGTGCTGGTGGCCGGGGGCACGGTCGTGTTCATGTACGAGCGGCTCCAGGGCAACATTCACAAGGAGCACGTGGGGGACCAGCTCGGCACGAACCGCCCGCCCAAGCTCAACAAGTCGATGAACATCCTGCTGCTCGGCTCCGACTCGCGGGACGGGGAGAACCGCAACTACTGGTCCCCGGACATCAGCGGTGAGCGCTCCGACACGACGATCCTGCTGCACCTGTCGCCGAACCGGGACCGCGCCGTGGCGATCAGCTTCCCGCGCGACTCCATGGTCCAGGTGCCGCAGTGCGAGAAGAAGAACGGCCAGCAGGTCCCGGCCTTCTTCGGCATGATCAACGCGGCCTTCGCGTACGCGGGCGCGCCCTGCACGTGGAAGACGATCGAGTCCACCACCGACATCCACATCGACCACTACGTGAAGATCGACTTCACCGGCTTCAAGCGGGTGGTCGACGCGCTGGGCGGCGTGGAGATCTGCGTTCCGCACGCCGTCAACGACCCACGGGCCAACCTGAGCCTCAGGGCGGGACGCCAGGTGGTCAGGGGCAACGACGCGCTGGGCTACGTGCGCACGCGGTACGGCCTGGGCGACGGCTCGGACCTGGAGCGCATCCAGCGGCAGCAGAAGTTCATGGCCTCGGTCGTCAACAAGGCCACGAGCAGCAGCATGCTCACCGACCCGCCGCGCGTGTACAAGTTCCTGGACGCGGTGACCAAGTCCATCGCCACCGACGACGAGTTCAACGTGTCCGCGATGAGGAAGCTGGCCACGAGCCTGAAGGGGATCAGCGCGGGCACGGTCCGCTTCGTCACCGTGCCGACGCAGGTCTACCCGAGGGACCCCAACCGGGTGCAGTGGGACATGGCCCAGGCCAAGCCGCTGTTCGACGCCATCCGCACGGACGACGCCCTGCCCGCGCCCAAACCCCAGCCTCCCCAGGCCGAACAGCCCAAGCCCGAGGAGGTACGGGTTCACGTCGTCAACGGATCCAAGAAGGCCGTCAAGGCGCTGAAGAGCCGCCACTTCAAGGTGACGTCGGCCCGCGGCCCCGTACAGGCGGAGACCAAGATCCTGTACGGGCCGGGCGGCGAGCGGCAGGCCGACGCGCTGGGGGTGGCCGTCCCCGGGATACGGATCGTGCCGGACCCGACGGTGCCGCCGGGAACGGTCTCCCTGGTGGTGGCCCCCGCGGGCGTGCAGGTGGCCCCGGAGATCCCGAAGGTCACCGGCGAGATCAAGGCCGACCAGAGTCCCTGCTAGCCGAGGTCGGCGCTCGTCGACCGAGCGGACGGCGGGAGCACCGCCGCGTTGGGCCGGGGCCCGGCGCGGACTCCCGCCCACAGTCCCCGGCCCAGCTCGCGCGCCAGGCGTGCCCGGTCCGAAGAGCCCGCGAAGGCGCCGGCCCAGCGGCGCAGCGTCGACCCGGCGTACAGCAGCCGCTCGCCCGGCGCCAGGCAGCGGCTGCGGGTGAACAGCCAGGTCTTGTTCCGCACCTCGTAGAAGAACCGCGCGCCGGGGTCGAAGGCCGGCGACGCGGTACGGTGCACGACGACGCTGGCCGGGCACAGCAGGCCGAGGCGGCCGCGCAGCAGCCGCAGCGTGTACTCGAAGTCGTCGTTCCACAGGAAGTAGTCGGCGACCGGCAGCCCGCACTCACGTACGACCCCGGCGTCCAGCAGCACGGACACGAACGAGGCGGACCGGATCCGGCCGGGGACGCCGGACCGAAGGACCCGCGGAGTGTTCATCGGATGGTCGCCGCCGTCGGTCCAGACGACCCGGCTGGCCGCGAGCGCGGGGCGGTGGCGGCCGAAGGTGGCCAGCAGCGCCGCCAGAGCGAACGGCTCGGGGAGCGTGTCGTCGTCCATCAGCCAGAGCGCCGTCGCGCCGAGCTCCAGGGCCCGGGCGATCCCGGCCGCGAAGCCGCCGGCGCCGCCGGTGTTGCGCGGCAGTGCGAGGAGATCGATCTCGGGAAAGCGCTCGCGGACGACCTGCGCCGTTCCGTCCGACGAGGCATTGTCCACGACGACCGTCGCGTCCGGTGTACGGCTCTGAGTGCGGAGGGCGGTCAGCGCCTCGGTCAGAAGATCCCGTCGGTCGTGGGTGACAACCACAGCGACGACATAAGCGTCTTCCAACTGGCATCTCCTGACATCCCACGCCTTTGCTGGCTAATGGGCTGAAAGCACCTAAAAGAAAGACGCAAAACTAGCATAAGATGCAATCCGCCCAGCTGGCCCCACCAGTCTTTTCGCCGCACCGAGACGGACGCATGGCCGAACCCTTCTCCCTTCTCCTCACCGTCTACGCGGGCGACCGTACGGACTATGTCCGGGACGCGTTCCGCAGCGCGGTGGACACCCAGACGCGCCGCCCCGAACAGGTCGTTCTCGTGCAGGACGGACCCGTGCCGGCGGACCTGGACGCATGCCTGGACGAGGTACGGGCGGACAGCCCGGTCGGGGTGACGTTCCTGCGCCTGGAGCGCAACGGCGGGCTCGGCGTCGCGCTGGACCAAGGGCTGGAGGCCAGCCGGCACGACGTGGTCGCCCGCATGGACGCCGACGACATCGCGATGCCGCAGCGCTTCGCGGTGCAGCTGCCGGTGATCGAGGACGGCGCGGACCTGGTCGGCGCGGGCATGCTGGAGTTCGGTTCGGACCGGGGGGACATCGTGGGCCGCCGTACGCCGGTGTCCGATCCAGGCGACATCGCCAGGTACGCCCGGTTGCACGACCCCTTCAACCACCCGACCGTGGTGTACCGGCGGCGCGCCGTGGTCGCGGCGGGCGGCTACGGGGACCTCCCGCTGATGGAGGACTACTGGCTGTTCGCCCGGATGATCGCCACCGGCGCGACGATGGTGAACCTCACCGAACCGCTCGTGTACTACCGGGTGGGCGACGGGGCGTACGAGCGGCGCGGGGGAGTGGCGCTGCTGCGCGCCGAGCTGCGCCTGCAGCGCGAGCTGCTGCGGGGCGGCTTCACCACGCGCGCCCAGTACTTGCGCAACGTGAGCGTCCGCGGCGGCTACCGGCTGACGCCGGCCTGGATCCGCCGGCCGCTCTACCGGCGGTTCGTCGCCCCACGCGGCGCCCGCGACGCGCCCGCCGAGGTCGCGCGTGAACGCTGACCTGGTCATCGCCGGCTCGGGGCTCTTCGGGCTGACCGTGGCCGAGCGCTGCGCACGCGAGCTGGGTCTGCGGGTCCTCGTAGCCGAGCGCCGCGACCACATCGGCGGCAACGCGTACAGCGAGGTCGACCCGGCGACCGGCATCGAGGTGCACCGGTACGGCGCGCACCTGTTCCACACCTCCAACGAGCGCGTGTGGGACTACGTCAACCGGTTCACCGCCTTCACCGACTACCGGCACCGGGTCTTCTCGATCTTCAAGGGCCGCGTCTACCCGATGCCGATCAACCTGGGCACGATCTGTGAGTACTTCGGCCGCGCCATGTCCCCGGACCAGGCGCGCGCGCTGATCGCCGAGCAGGCCGGCGAGGTGGCCGAACCGAAGAACCTGGAGGAGAAG
>DASQPY010000712.1:0-4560 GCA_035643735.1 Actinoallomurus sp.
CGGGATATGCGAACACCTTCTCGACGCCCCAGTCACGCAGGCGTTCCAGCACATGGTCGGCGACGGTCTTGGCGGTCATCGGTCTCTCCCTTCCTTCGGTGTGCGCGACGGGCTCAGCGCTCGCCGCGGCGTGCCCCGGCCACCAGCCGGTCGGCGGCGCGGGCCGCCACCGACATGATCGTCAGGGCCGGGTTGGCGCTGCCCTGGGTCGGCAGGACGCTGCCGTCGGTGATGTAAAGATTCGGGACGGCGAAGGAGCGGCAGTCTCGGTCGACGACGCCCTCACGTTCGCCGGTGGCCATCCGCGCTCCGCCGACAAGGTGGGCGAAGCGCTTGATAGTGATCACTTCACCGGAGCCGGCCGCCCGCAGGAGGTCCTCCATGACCTTCTGGGCGGCGTCCATGAGCAGCCGGTCGTTCTCGCACTGGGAGTAGGAGAACTCCGCCACCGGAATGCCGTTGCGGTCGGTCTCCTCCGCGAGGGTCACCCGGTTGTCCGGTCGCGGCAGGAACTCGCACAGCGCGCCGAGCGTGGACCAGTGGACGTAGTCGCTCATGTACCTCCGCAGGTCCGCGCCCCAGTGTCCTTGCGCCGCGACGTGCTCGGCCCAGGTGATGGGCAGCGGTGAGACGGTCTGTACGGAGAAACCGCGGCGGTACGGCTTGGCCGGATCGGTCTCGTAGAACTCCTCCGTGCTGACCTCCGGCGGCGGCGCCTTGTACATGCGGACCTCGGCGTCGAAACGGCCGGCGGTCTGCGGGGCGCCCTGGACCATGAGGTACCGGCCGACCTGATCGAAGTCGTTGCACAGGCCCTCGGGGAACCGGCGGGAGGCCGAGTTGAGCAGCAGCCGGGGCGTCTCGATCGAGTAGCCGGCCACCGCCACCATCCGGGCCTTCTGAAACCGCGACCTCCCGCCGCGTACGTAGTGCACCCCGGTGGCAAGGCCGGTGCGCTCATCGATTCCGATGCGGGTCACCATGGAGTCGGCCCGTACCTCCGCACCGTGGGCCAGCGCGTCCGGGATATGGGTGATGAGCGGCGAGGCCTTGGCGTTGACCTTGCAGCCCTGCAGGCAGAACCCGCGGTAGACGCAGTGCGGGCGGTTGCCGAAGCGGCCGTTGGGGATGGCCACCGGGCCGACCTTCGCGGTGATACGGAGCTTTTCGGCGCCGCGCAGGAAGATCTCACCATTGCCGCCCACAGGATGCGGACGGTGCGGATAAGCGTGCGGAACCCCCCACGGCCAGTGCTCGCCTGCCACGGGAAGCTCACCCTCGATGGCCTCGTAGTACGGCTTGAGGTCGGCGTAGTCCAGCGGCCAGTCGGCGCCGACCCCGTCGCGAGTACGGATCTGGAAGTCGCTCGGGTGAAAGCGTGGCGTGTAGCCGGCGTAGTGCACCATCGAGCCGCCGACGCCGCGGCCGGAGTTGTTCGAGCCGAGCGGCACCGGGTCGGACCCGGTGATGACCCGCGGCTCGGTCCAGTACAGATGGTGCGAACCGGCCTCGTCACTGACCCAGTCGCGATCGGGGTCCCAGAACGGGCCGGCGTCCATCGCCACGACCCGCCAGCCCGCGCGGGCGAGCCGCTGGATGAGCGTCGATCCTCCGGCGCCGCATCCGACGACGACCAGGTCGACCTGGTCTCCATCGTCGAAACGCCGCATGTCCCGGCGCAGCGCGTGGTCGGCCCGCGTACCGTCATTGGGCAGCAGCCAGGCGGAGGCGTTACGGGCGCGGACGCCGCGCATCAGTCCTCCTCCCTCACCGGGTCCTCGTCCGGCCGCGCGTCACGGACCTCGAACGGTTCGAGGGCGTCCACGCCGAGGTTCTTGTATCCGCGCGGATAGGCCGGGCCGGGAAAGCCGATCTCGTTCCATGCCACCGGATGGGAGTAGAACGCCGTGCACGCGTAGCGGGTCCACAGACTCCACACGTGACCGGCCGGCATCCCGTGCCAGTCCTTCGCGTCCAGGTCCTGCACCGCCTGGATCAGGGTGTCGCGCTGTTCGGCGGAGCAGGCCGCGAAGTCCTGTCCGTACCGCTCGCTCGCGTCGGCGTCGAGGGCGGCGAGCGAGTCACGCCACGCCTGCCCGTCTTCGGGCATGTCCTCATACCGCCAGCCGTCGGTCTGCTGTTCGGCGAGCCGGGAGTCGATCATCTGCAGAACGGGGACACTTTCGGCTTCCCCGTCTCCGACCAGCCGGGCGAGGAGTGCGGTGGCGGCCGCCTGTTCGGCAGGGGTGAAGAAACGTATCGGCGGAGGCGGGCCGAGACGGGCCAGGACGACGCCGGCGGTGACCGGATCCCAGCGTCCTGTCTCCGACAGGGCGTCGAATCCGGGAAAGCGTCCCTCGCGGGATCCTGCCGCGCTCACTTCTCGCGCCG
Organism: Actinoallomurus sp.; assembly: GCA_035643735.1. GTDB lineage: Bacteria > Actinomycetota > Actinomycetes > Streptosporangiales > Streptosporangiaceae > Actinoallomurus. The sequence goes on from DASQPY010000712.1 coordinate 2,392, forward strand.
CAGGACGGCCGCGAGCAGGCCCATCCCCCCGACCATCGTGACCAGCAGCGGAGCCAGCAAAGGCGGCCCCATCTCGATGTTGTAGCGCGGGTTGGACCAGCCGCCCGGTTTCTGCCCGATCCCGCGCATGTGCAGGTAGGTGCCCTGCAGGCCATTGGCCACGATCGCGGCCGAGGCGAGCGGCAGCGCCGTCTTGGCCATCCGGCGGCTGAGGAATCCCGCCACGCCGGCCGCCGCGCCCACCGGCCCCAGCGCCACCGGAATCCACATCATCTTGTTGCCGAAACTCGCGCTGTCGTGCTCCAGGAAGATCTCCGCGGCAGTGACCAGTGCTCCGGCCGCGGTCAACGCCGACAGACTGCGCTCGAACCGGCCGGTCTCGATGTTGCCCAGCATCCGGTCGATCCCGTGAACCGGATCCCGCAGGCCTCCCCCTCCGCGTGTGAAGATCGACATCATCCGTCACCTCGGATCGCGTCGCCGTTCACGACAAACCTGCCCGGCGGATACACCCGTCAAGCGTCGGCGGCTGCGGCGCTCCCCAGGTCAGGGAGTTGCGGACATGCAAATGTTGCGCCATGTTTTCGCCCTACCCGCAACTGTTGCAGGTATGCACGTATTCTGCGAGCCTGGTTCCATGGCCATCCCGTCCTCGTGCTCCCCTCCTGAGGAGAGCTTCGACGATCAGGTCGACGCGGTCATGCGTGCGACTCAGTTGCTGGTCGCGATCACCGCTCCCGCGATGGCCGACGTCGACGTCACGCTGCCGCAGTTCCGGGTGCTCGTCATGGCCTCGGGCGACCCGTCGTTGAACCTGCGATCCGTCGCCGCCGGGCTCGGAGTGCATCCCTCGAACGCCACCCGCGCCTGTGACCGCCTGGTCGCGGCCGGTCTCCTCGATCGGCGGGAGGATCCCGCCGACCGGCGCCAGATCGTCCTCACCCTCACCGAGGCCGGGCGGCGGTTGCTCGACTCCGTCATGGGACGCCGGCGTGTCGCGATCGGGGACGTACTGGCCGAGATACCCGGTGACACGCGGGCCGGCCTCGCGGAGGGCCTGAAGGCCTTCTCCGCGGCCGCCGCTCGCCTGCACGGCGTCCACGAGCCATCGACCGGCTGGGCTCCCTGAACGTGGCGTCGGCAGGCCCCGCCGGTCCGTACGTGAGGTGGAGCATTGCTCGATCAGACCGACATGCTGATGTACCCACCGCACGAGCTGCGGCAGTACGCGTTCATCGCCGACGGTGAACGCGGTGCCGTCGTGGGCCGAAGCGGTGAGTTCTGCTGGATGTGCGCGCCTCGCTGGGACAGCGACGCGGTGTTCTCCTCGCTGATCGGCGGCGCCGGCGTCTATGCCGTGACGCCAGAGCAATCCTTCGTCTGGGGCGGCTACTACGAGCCCGCCGGACTGATATGGCGCAGCCGATGGGTCACCACCACTGGCATCATCGAGTGCCGGGAAGCGCTCGCGTTTCCCGGAGACGCCGACCGCGCCGTCCTCCTGCGGCGTGTCATGGCGGTCAGCGGCGACGCACGCGTTCGCGTCCTGTGCGATCCACGGCCGGGATTCGGCGAGCGGGGTCTTCGGTCCCCACACCGTGACGACGACGGCATCTGGGAGGACGACCTCGGCGGTCTCTACCTGCGATGGTCCGGCGCCGCCGACGCGTCCGTGCGAACGACCGCCGTGAATGATCCGCGGCTGGAGATGCACCTCGAAGTCCCCGCCGGCTCTCACCATGACCTCGTCCTCGAGCTCGGCGACCGGCCACTCCCCGACCGGCCCGTCGACGCCGACCGGGCCTGGCGGACGACAGAGGACGCATGGCGGAACTCCGTACCGCGGCTCCGGACCGTCGCCGACCGCGACTCCCGGCACGCGGTCGCCGTCATGCGCGGCATGACCAGCAGGAGCGGCGGCATGGTCGCCGCGGCCACCACCAGCCTCCCCGAACGCAGCGGCGCCGGACGCAACTACGACTACCGCTACGTCTGGATCCGCGACCAGTGCTTCGCCGGGCAGGCCGCGGCCGCGGCCGGCGTCGACTTCCTCCTGGACGAGGCCGTCCGTTTCGTCGGCGAGCGGATGATCGAGGACGGTGCCGGCCTGACGCCCGCGTACACCGTGGACGGCGGGCCCCTTCCGGACCAGCGGCGTCTGGATCTGCC
>DASQPY010000713.1:0-12631 GCA_035643735.1 Actinoallomurus sp.
AAGTCGCGAGCGGGGCCGCGCGGCCGCCCCTCGCCCGCGTGCCCGCCCGCCGGCATCGCCGAGTGGTGCGCGCGCAGCCGCCGCGCGACGTCGCCGAGCAGCTTCTCGTCCTCGGCGCGCGTGGGCAGTGAGGCCAGCACGCCGACTCTGGCCTGTGGAGATCCCTCGTCGAGGGTGCCGACGAGAGCGGAGAGGCCGGCGTCGCGGCAGGCGGCGGCGGTGGCGTCGGCCAGAGCCGCGAGCGGGGGCACACCGCCGTCCGTGCCGGAGCGGCAGGGGAGCACCACGATGCCGAGCAGGCGCCGGCCGGTGAGTGGCACGCCGAGCGCGCGGGCGCGTGCCGCCGCCTCCTGCGGGTCGGAGTAGGCATGCGCGAGGATTCCGCTGATGATCGAGCCGTGCGCCTGGCGTTCGAGGCTCTGGGCATGCTGTTCCAGCAGCCGCCCGAGCGCGAGCGTGGTCGCGGCGCGCTCGATGAGGACGACGTCGCGTGGGGACGGCGGTCCCGTCCCGGCGATGATCAGCCGCCCCCAGTCCTCACCGCGCGCGCCGACGACGGTCACCAGCCACCGCGATGACTCGTCGTAGGCGGTGCGCTCCTCGGTGCGTACGGCACGGGAGTGGGTCTCCCACCCGGCCAGCAGCTCGGCCGGGTCGGCCCCGGCGGCGTCCGCGGCGAGGACCTGGTGGGAGAGGTTCTCCAGGACGACCGGCTGGCCGGCGAGGCGTGCCACCTGGCGGATCACGTCGGCGGGCGGCGCCCCGTCCACCGACAGCTGGGTGAAGACCTCGTGCAGCTTCTCCGACGCGCGCAGCTCGGCGAGCTGCGCGTCGATGATCTGTGCGTGCACGGCCTCGGTGACGTCGATGAACGGCGTCTCACGGGCCCACGCGATCAGCGGCAGGCCGTACTCCTCCGCGGCGGAGATGAGCGCGGCGGGCAGGGCGCTGGCGTACTTGCGGCCGAGCTCCACGATGAGGCCGCTGACGCCGACCTCGGACAGCTCGGCGACATAGTGCCTCAGCCGCCCGGGTTCATCGGGCAGCGCGATGCCGGTGGTGAGCACGAGCTCGCCGCCGCGCAGCAGGTGGGCGATGTCGGTCACCTCGGCGCTGTGCACCCAGCGGACGCGGGCGTCCAACCGGTCCGCACCGGCGACGACACGGGGTTCGCCACGCCGTACGGCGTCGAGACGCAGAACATCGGCCAGAGTGGGCAGCACATTCGTGATGGTATGAAACGAAGGAGATGGGAGGCCAAAATGGAGAAGCTGAATGAGGCCGAGGTCGAGCGGGAGCTGGCCGAGACGCCCGGCTGGGAGCGCGCGGACGACTCCATCGTGCGTACCGCGAAGTTCAAGGACTTCAAGGAGGCCATGGCGTTCGTCAACCGGGTCGCCGACGTGGCGGAGGAGGCGAACCACCATCCGGACATCACCATCCAGTGGAACACCGTCACCCTCACCCAGAGCACCCATGTCGCGGGTGGACTGACCGAGCACGACTTCCGGCTCGCCCGGCGGCTGAACGCGCTTTGACCACTGGCTGTGATCACGTGTTTTGACCACGGGCCGCCGGGCGTGACAGGTTGCCACATGCGGGGCAAGAGTCCTGACACTGTGTCGCCTGGTGCTCGGCACGGCAGGACAGGAAGACTCTAGATATGTCGGACTTGCTTGCACGCCATCGCGCGGTCATCCCGAACTGGGTGACCCTCTACTACGACGAGCCCATCGAGATCGTCAGCGGCCGGGGCAGCCGGGTCACCGACGCCGAGGGCCGTACCTATCTCGACTTCTTCGCGGGCATCGTCACCAACACCCTGGGATACGACATCGCCGAGGTGCGCGAGGCCGTGGAGGGCCAGCTCGCGACCGGAGTGGTGCACACCTCGACGCTGTACCTCCTGCGCGGGCAGGTCGAGCTGGCCGAGAAGATCGCCCGGCTCTCCGGCATCGAGGACGCCAAGGTGTTCTTCACCAACTCCGGCACCGAGGCGAACGAGACGGCGCTGCTGCTGGCGACGTACGCGCGCAAGAGCAACCAGGTGCTCGCGATGCGGCAGAGCTACCACGGCCGGTCGTTCGGCACCATCTCGATCACCGCGAACCGGTCCTGGAAGAACAGCGCGCTGTCGCCGCTCAGCGTGTACTTCCTGCACGGCGGCGACCGGCACCTGACGCAGTTCCGCGGACTCTCGGACGAGGACTACATCAAGGTCTGCGTCGAGGACCTGCGGCACACCCTCGCCACCGTCACGGGCGGCGACGTGGCCGCGGTGATCGCCGAGCCGATCCAGGGCGTCGGCGGCTACACCTGCCCGCCGGACGGACTGTACGCCGCGTACCAGGAGGTCCTCGCCGAGCAGGGCATCCTGTTCATCTCCGACGAGGTCCAGACCGGCTGGGGCCGTACCGGGCAGAACTTCTGGGGTATCCAGAACCACGGTGTGACGCCGGACATGATGACCTTCGCCAAGGGACTCGGCAACGGGTTCGCCATCGGAGGCGTCGTGGCACGCGGCGAACTGCTGGACGCGCTGCACGCGACCGGCCTGTCGACCTTCGGCGGCAACCCGATCTCGACCGCGGCGGCGAACGCCACGCTCGACTACATCCTCGACCATGACCTGCAGGCCAACGCGGCCAAGGTGGGGGAGCGGATCATCGACGGGCTCAAGTCCGCCGGCGACCGCCTGGACATCGTCACCGAGGTGCGCGGCAAGGGCCTGATGTTCGCCATCGAGCTGACCGAGCCCGAGCTCGCCGCCCGCATGCTGGAGGCGGCCAAGGCCCGTGGTCTGCTCATCGGCAAGGGCGGCCTGTACGGCAACACCCTGCGGATGGCACCACCCCTCACGCTGACCGAGGATGAGGGCGAAGAGGGTCTGGCCATCCTGATCGACGCGCTGGAAGAGATCGCATGAAGCGGATAACACACTGGATCGGCGGCAAGCCCTGGACCGGCACCGCCGAGCGCCAGGGCGATGTGTACAACCCGGCGACGGGCGAGCTGAGCGGGTACGTCGACTTCGCCACCACCGATGACGTGGGCACGGCCGTCGCCGCCGCCAAGGAGGCGTTTCCCGGGTGGCGGGACACGTCCCTGGCCAAGCGCACGAACATCCTGTTCGCCTTCCGCGAGCTGGTACGGCGCAACAGCGACGAGCTGGCGGCGCTGATCAGCGCCGAGCACGGGAAGGTCCGGTCCGACGCGGCCGGCGAGGTGGCGCGCGGGCTGGAGGTGGTGGAGTTCGCCTGCGGGATCCCGCACCTGCTCAAGGGCGGTTTCTCCGAGAACGTCTCGACGCGTGTGGACTCCTACTCCATCCGCCAGCCACTGGGCGTCGTCGCGGGGATCACGCCGTTCAACTTCCCGGCGATGGTGCCGATGTGGATGTTCCCGGTGGCGATCGCGGCCGGCAACACCTTCGTGCTGAAGCCGTCGGAGAAGGACCCCTCGACCGCGGTACGGCTCGCCGAGCTGTGGCAGGAGGCCGGTCTGCCCGACGGCGTCTTCAACGTCGTGCACGGCGACAAGGTGAGCGTGGACGCCCTGCTGTCCCATCCGGACGTGCGCGCGGTGAGCTTCGTCGGCTCGACGCCGATCGCGCGCTACGTCTATGAGACCGGCACCGCGCACGGCAAGCGGGTGCAGGCGCTCGGCGGGGCCAAGAACCACATGCTGGTGCTGCCCGACGCCGACCTCGACCTCGCCGCCGACGCCGCGGTCTCGGCCGGTTTCGGCTCGGCCGGCGAGCGCTGCATGGCGATCTCGGTGGTGGTGGCCGTCGACCCGGTGGGCGACGAGCTGGTCGACAAGATCAAGCAGCGGGTCGCCCGGCTGACCGTCGGGCCGGGCACCGAGGCGGCCTCGGAGATGGGGCCGCTCGTCACACTCCGGCACCGCGACAAGGTCGGGTCCTACCTGGAGGGCGGTGTCGCCCAGGGCGCCACCCTCGCCGTCGACGGCCGGTCGCACACCCTGCCGTCAGGGGACGGCTACTGGCTCGGGCCCACCGTGCTCGACCACGTCACCGCCGACATGGACTGCTACCGGGACGAGATCTTCGGGCCCGTCCTCTCGATCGTGCGCGCGTCCTCCTATGACGCGGGCATGGAGCTCATCGCCGGCAACCCGTACGGGAACGGCACGGCCATCTTCACCAACGACGGTGGTGCCGCGCGCCGGTTCCAGAACGAGGTCGAGGTGGGCATGGTGGGGGTGAACGTGCCGATCCCGGTGCCGATGGCGTACTACTCCTTCGGCGGCTGGAAGTCCTCACTGTTCGGCGACACTCATGTGCACGGCAGCGAGGGCGTTCACTTCTACACCCGTGGCAAGGTCGTCACCGCCCGCTGGCTGGCACCCGAGCACGGCGGGATCAACCTGGGCTTTCCGACCAACGGCTGAGCACAGGCACGTCGTGGCCGCATCCCGTCCGATCGGGGTGCGGCCACGATCATGAGAAAGGGACGCGCCCTTTCCCGCATTTTGCGCACAGGTGCTTTGTGCGCTGATTTCGCGGGCCGGAAAAAAGGGGCGGCTCGCATTTCGCGGAGTACGCTGCAGGTTTTCCGGACCGGGCGAAACAGCCCCATGGCGATGTGCCGGAGAAGCAGGTCCCCCGGAGGCTGGTCTCCGGCGGCGGAGTAGGTCACCATGTGCTGAGGGGGACCGCTCAACAGGTCCAAGGTTGGATCGTCGGAGCGTTGCCGCGGTGGCGGCATCGCCGAAAACGGGGGTCTGAGACGGCGGGGAAGATCATTACTCCGCCATGCCGACCCGGCGTTGAACAGCGCTTTTGCGCTGCCTATCTCCGTTGACAGGGCAAACTACAAATAATAGCTACGGCTCTTGACCTCCTCTGTGGCATACGACACACTTCGTTTGTCGACATTTGCTCAACGCAAAAATAAGACGTTCCCCGGTTGTCAGGGAGCCCCTCATGCCTGCCGACGAATCGCTCGACCAGCAGCCTGTTTCGGTGTTGACCATGCTGGCGGCGCGTTACCCGTACTGGACGATCTGGTTCGGGCAGGCCACCCGCCATTGGTGGGCGCTCCCTCCACTCGGTGGAGATGCCGACCGCTTCGTAGAAGCGCCGAACGTGAAGGAGCTCGTCGAGTCGATCGAGGTCATCCAGGCCCGTCGCCGCATGCCGTCCCCGTCCCCACAGCCGGGCGGCATCCTCTTCGGCGAGGCCGCGACGTCACGGGCAGGCCGGGTTCCGGCGGCCGCGTGGCCCGGTAGCCGGCGATGACCGTTCAGCCGACCCTCACCTCCCGCGGCCGCGTCAGGCGGCCGCCCGAAAGCCGCGGTCTCGGGCGGGCATTTTTCAGTCGCGCCGCCTCCCCCTCCAACACCTCCGTGACAGGCGTGACTGCAGAGGGGCGCCCTCCCGAGGCCGCATGACGTCCGGACAACCGCGTAGCCCCCGGCGCGGTTGTCCGGACTTTTTCCTGTCCGGCGTCAAACCCGGTCCCCGTACGCATCCGGTCGCGCACGTCGTTACGCTCGCCGCAGAGGTTCTTCACGACGGAACGGGAGCGGTATGAGGCGTTCGCGGATGCTCGCGGCGGCCGTGACGGCCACCGCACTCGGTCTCGCGGGCTGCAGCGGGGGCGGCGGCGGTCACCAGACCACAGAGGTGCGGGTGGCCCAGACGATGGGGCAGGGCGAGGGCTCGGTGTCCCTGGTGAGCTGGAACGGTTACCTCGAGGACGGCGCTAACGACCCGCGCGTCGACTGGATCACCCCGTTCGAGAAGAAGACCAAGTGCAAGGTCAACATCAAGTACGCGGCGAATCCGCAGGAGATGCTGGCCCTGATGTCCAAGCCGAACCTCCACTACGACGGGGTCGCCGCCACCCCGGAGATCGCCGGCAAGCTCATCACCGACAAGCAGGTCGTGCCGATCAACGCGGACCTCATCGACAGTTACAAGGAGCTCGAGCCCTCCCTCCGCTCACAACTCACGGTGAAGGGCAAGCACTACGCCGTGCCGTTCACCTGGGGAGCGAACCTCCTCATGTACGACCAGCGGACCGTACGCCCGCAGCCGGACAGCTGGGCGGCGCTGTTCGACCCGGCGCAGGCCAAGCGGTACTCCGGGCACCTGGTCGTCCGCGACAGCCCGCTGACGCTGGGCGACGCCGCTCTCTACCTGCGGGCGCACAACCGGAAGCTCCACATCAAGGACCCCTTCGCGCTGACGCCCAAGCAGCTCTCCGCCGCGGCGAACGTGATCTCCAAGCAGCACCCGATGGTGAAGACGTACTGGCTCAACCCGTCGGACGCGATCGCCGCGTTCGCGACGGGCGAGGCCTCGCTGGGGGAGGTCTGGCCGTACCAGGTCGACGTGCTCAGCCGCAGTGGCCGTCCGGTCGCGGGAGTCACGCCGCGCGAGGGCGTGACCGGCTGGATGGACTCCTGGATGATCGGTGCCCGCGCCGACCATCCGAACTGCATGTACCAGTGGCTCAACTGGGCGAGCTCACCGGAGGTACAGCAGCAGGTGGCCCAGTGGGACGGCGTGGCACCGGCCAACCCCGAGGCATGCGCACCCGACCGGCTGCGCCCGCAGTTCTGCAGCGCCTACCACGTGGGTGACCGCGCGTATCTGAGCAAGGTGATGTTCGCCCGGATGCCGGCCGCGAGCTGCGCCGGTCACAAGGGCTGCGCCGACTACGCGGACTGGAATCGCGCCTGGCAGGACGCCCGCGGCTGATTCCGCCCCGGCCGGAGGCCCTGGGAATGTGGCCTGCCTGTGGCGGTCGGCCACGGCGGTCGGCCTGAGGCGAGGTGAGGTGACGCGCGCCTGCGGATGGCTGCCGGCCCGGCCGTCGGCGAGGTGGTTCCGTGGACGCGGAGCGCCCGTGGCGGCCGGCCGGAGACGGAGTGAGGAGACGCGCGCCCGGCCGCCCCCGCCGGGCGCGCGTCTCTCATGAGCGTCCTGGGCTCCCCCCGGACTCAGGACGCTCTTCCAATTAGGCTCTGGTCAAACTCTGTGTTCGCCGCCGGGGCTCCTTGCCTTTGGCGGCTCGTCTGCGTACCGGCTGCGGAATGATCCGCAGCGCGGGCACGCAGTCATCGCATGCGAATACCCGGGAATCGTCTGGCAGCCGTCCCACGTGAGCCCTCGGTCGCGGCCACTTCTTGTGGCACACGACGCAGGCCTCTCCGTAGCGCTGCGCGGCGGTCAGACCGTCCGGGTCGAATGTCGGACCGGAACGGGCCATGAAGTTTCCCCCTGCTTCCTCGGCTCCGCTTCGGCTCCAGTTCTATCGCCGTGAAGGTGTGCAATCAGTCGCCGCAACTGCAAACCGCGGCAAAACTGTGCCGACCGTGGATTACCGTGCGCCCCGACCACCCGATGTAATCCGAATTCGGAGAATGGCGGACGAGTGCGACGGTCCGGGCGACGAAATCCCCGCAAATCCGGACCCGAGCCGTTCTTCGAGGCCGATCGGCACACCGGCCACGTCGGCGCCGCACCCGGAGGCGAACACCTCGAGCTGACGGCCCAACGCGGGGGTGATCTCCTCACCGGACGGAGTGGGGGAGGGCCGCCGCCGTCACAGCTCGGCGAACAGCGTGAAGATGATGCCGCCCGGCCGCCCTCCCGCGTCCCGGATTCCGCCCTCCTCCGGCGTGCTGAAGCCCGGCACCGGCGCGCCGTAGACCATCGTGAACTCCGGCCTGTGGTCCAGTGCCCACGCGCGGAAGGCGCGGGTCACGGCGACGAGACGGCCGCAGTGGGAACGGGCGGCGACGCGACCCACGTCGCGAGCCCGCTGCGGCGGATGCACGCCCGCCTCTAGCTGAGCGAGGCCGGCTACGACGTGTCTGAAACGCCTAGGGAATGGGCCGGGGGCCGGTCGTCCGGCCCCCGGCGCCTTGGACGGCCAGCGACTTTTCGAAACAGACGCTGCGGGCGGGATGCCGCCCGAACGGCGCGATCCGGACGTATCCGCTGGAGGCGTACAGCCCCGCCGCGCGCAGGTCGCCGGCCTCGAGCCGGGCGACCGCGAAACCCCGGCGCCGGGCGAGGTCCTCCACACCGGCCAGCAACAGCCGCGAGATGCCCAGCCCGCGGTATTCGGGCCGCACATAGAGGCGCTCGACCTCGGCGGTGTCGTCCCCGAGCCGCCGCAGCCCGGCGCATCCGACCGGATCGGATGCCGACCTGGCGACCAGGAAGACCATCCCGGCATCGGTGGTGTCGGGCCGGTCGACCGCCCCGGACCGTCCGGCCGGTGCCGTGGCACGAGCCGAAGCCCCGGCCGGCGGCGCTCCCGGCTCGGCGCGGAGACGGCTCACGATCGGGTCGTCGAACGAGGCCACGACCAGTTCGACGGGTGGGCTGCTCTTCATGCGCGACAACGATAAGGACCTGCCGTTACGCGCGTGTGCGTTTCACGTCCCCTGGGCCTTGTTGTACATGCGGTGTACGGCATTCCCGAAATAGGGGCCGTACATCGTGGCCGGGTCGTCGGCGTACTTGAAGCTGCTCACCGAGGTGACCACGCCGGTCCCGGTGCCGGCGTCGAACCGGGTCAGCCACGGGCCGCCGCTGGAGCCCTCCGTCATGTCACAGCGCAGGCCCTCGTCGTGAGTGATCTTGTGGGAGTCGGGATGGGTCTTGCCGCTGCAGTACGTCAGGTGCTCGCCGTCGTAGCGGCCTCCGGCCGGGTAGCCGAAGCCGTACACGAGTGAGCCGCGCGGCGGGTCGAAGGCGATGCCCTGGGCGCCGACCACGTCGGTGACGTGCCGTCCGGCGGCCGTGGCCAGCACCACCAGGGCGACGTCGTAGTTCTCGTCGCCCCGAGCCGACCACTGGCCCGGCACGTACAGGTGCCTCGCCGCGAACCCGCCGTACGGACGGCGGCCCTGGTCGTAGCCCGGTACGTAGATCCAGTTCCGGGCCCACGTGCCGGCGGCGTCCTGTGCGCAGTGGCCGGCGGTCACGACCAGATCGTGGTTGGCGCTCGCGACCGTGCCGGCGGAGCAGACGTAGTCGCCGCCGTTGATGGTGAAGAAGACCTTGCCGGTGGTGGCGCGTACGGCGCCGTGCGACGTCCACGGCGCACCGGGGGTGTCGACACCGCGGCGGCTGGACTGGAGGGCGGGGGCGCTGCCCGGGATCACGACCGGTGCGCCGGTGTCCTGGCCTGCGTCCTCGGGGCCGGACATCCCGGTCATCGGGTTCGGGCGCTGCCGGCGCGGGGGGATCAGCGCGCGGCGCATTCTCTCCGCGGTCCAATAGCGGAGGGTCACGGAGGGGCCGGTCGCGATGACGTGGTCGGTCACCGCGGTCACACCGGGCGCGGGATGGGTCGTCGCCGGGCCGAAGGTACCGAGCACGGCACCGACGGCGGGGACGACGAGGGCGATGGGGGCACTCTTGAACATGAGGCAAAAGTGTGCAGCACCGTGGGTGATCGTATGCTCACTTTAGGTAAAACGGCGCTCGTGATCGGGTGTTGTGTGCTTTGACGTCGCGGCGTCCGCCGCCCGCGGCGAGAATGGAGAGGTGATTCCCGACGAGAACCCCGCACTGACCGATCCGGCGCAGCGGACGGCGGCCGGTCCGAGAGACATCGTGATCCTCGGTTCGACCGGCTCCATCGGCACGCAGGCCATCGACGTGATCCGGCGTAACCCCGGCCGGTTCCGGGTGGCCGGGCTGGCCGCCGGCGGGGGACGCGTCGACCTGCTCGCCGCGCAGGTTCTGGACCTGCGTCCCGACGTGGTCGCCGTGGCCAAGGGATCGGCCGCCGAGGACCTTCAGCTCGCCCTCTACGCGGAGGCGCAGAAGCGCGGCTACTCCAGCGGCGGCTACCGCCTGCCCAAGCTCCTCGCCGGGCCGGGCACGATCGCCGAGGTGGCAGCCTGGCCCTGCGACGTCGTGCTCAACGCCGTCGACGGCGCCGCCGGCCTGGCCTCGACCCTGGCCGCCCTCGACGCCGGACGTACGCTCGCGCTGGCCAACAAGGAGTCCTTGATAATCGGCGGCCCACTCGTCAAGCGGCGCGCCAAACCGGGGCAGATCATCCCGGTCGACTCCGAGCACTCCGCGCTGGCGCAGTGCCTGCGCGGGGGAACGCGCGGCGAGTTGCGCCGGCTGGTCGTGACCGCCAGTGGCGGGCCGTTCCGCGGCCGTACGCGCGCGGAGCTGGAGGACGTCACCCCGGAGCAGGCGCTCGCCCATCCGACCTGGTCGATGGGGCCGCTCGTCACGGTCAACTCCGCGACGCTGGTCAACAAAGGCCTGGAGGTGATCGAGGCGCACCTGCTCTACGACGTGCCCTTCGACCGCATCGAGGTCATGGTGCATCCGCAGTCCGCGGTGCACTCGATGGTGGAGTTCGCCGACGGCGCGACGATCGCCCAGGCCAGCCCGCCCGACATGCGCCTGCCGATCGGCCTGGCGCTCGGGTGGCCGGACCGGGTGCCGGACGTGGCGCCGGGTATCGACTGGACGCGGTCCCACACCTGGGAGTTCTTCCCGCTCGACAACGAGGCGTTCCCCGCCGTACGCCTCGCGCGCGAGGTCGGCGCGGCCGGTGGCACGGCCCCGGCGGTCTACAACGGAGCGAATGAGGAGTGCGTCCGTGCCTTCCTCAAGGGAACCGTCGCATTCCCGGCGATTGTCGACACCGTTGCGCGGGTAGTGTCCGAGCACATGAGCGGTTCCGACTCACTGACGGCGACCGGCCTGACGCTCCACGACGTGCTGGCCGCCGACGAGTGGGCGCGAACCCGGGCACGGGAGCTGACCTCTGGTTGACCCACTTTTACGGACTTCTCGGCGTGGTCGCCTTCGTAGTGGCGCTCCTGCTCACCGTTGTGCTGCACGAGGCGGGGCACCTGCTCACCGCGAAACGCTTCGGCATGAAGGCGTCGCAGTTCTTCGCGGGGTTCGGTGCCACGCTGTGGTCGCGGCGGCGGGGCGAGACCGAGTACGGCGTCAAGGCCATCCCGCTCGGCGGCTTCGTGAAGATCGTCGGTTACACGCCGCTGGAGAAGGTCGACCCCGCCGACGAGCCGCGCGCCTTCTACCGGCAGCCCGCCGCGCGTCGCGCGGTGGTCATCGGCGCCGGCGTGGTGGTGAACATCCTCCTGGCGTTCGTCCTGCTCCTGGTGCTGGCGATGGGAGTGGGCATCCCGTCGGACAGCGCCGCCAGCACCGTCGTACGCCGGGTGTCCCCCTGCGTGTCGGCCGCCGACGTCTGTACCCCGCGTGACCCGGAGTCCCCGTCGAAGAAGGCGGGGCTGCGGGCCCGCGACGAAGTCATCTCGTTCGGCGGCCGTACGGTGCGCGACTGGAACCAGTTGTCCGCGGCGATCAGGGCCACCAAGCCGGGCAGCACGGTGGTCGTCGTGGTGGAGCGCGGCGGCTCGAGACTCACGCTGCCGGCCACGGTCGCGAACCTCGGCGGCAGCGGTTACTTCGGGCTCGAACCGGTCGTCCGTACCCAGCGTCTCGGCCCGGTCGGTGCGGTCCGCTTCGCGGGGCGGTTCATGGGCGACCTGACCGTCTCGATCGGCGGGGTCGTCGTGGACATCCCGCACGCGATCCCGAAGCTGTTCGGCCACGAGCGGGCGAGCACGCCCGGCGGTCAGGCCGGCAGCATCGTCGGCGGCGCGGAGGCCTCCGGGCAGGTGTTCTCCTCCAGCGACACCTGGCGTGACAAGTTCACGACGTTCATCCTGCTCATCGTCTCGCTCAATCTGTTCGTCGGCCTGCTCAACCTGGTGCCGCTGCTGCCGCTGGACGGTGGTCATCTCGCGGTGCTCTGCTACGAGCGGATCAAAGCCCTGGTCTTCCGCGCCCGCGGACGACCGGATCCGGGGCCGGTCGATATGACCAAACTCATGCCGCTGACGTACGTGGCGGTGACGTTGCTCGTCGGACTGGGTGTGCTGCTGATCCTCGCGGACGTCATCAATCCACTCAAAATGCCGCAATAGACCCTGAGCGTGCGGATCACTCCTCGGGATGCCTAGGCTTGACCCTGTACGCCTACCTGCACAATCGGAAGGAGGGCGCGGCGCCCACCGGAGCAACCGGCTCCGTGCCGCGTGACCGATGAGCGTCGATCTCGGTATTCCTCGGGCCAAGCCCAAGCCGGTCGCCCCGCGCCGCAAGTCGCGAAAGATCATGGTGGGTTCGGTGCCGGTAGGCGGTGACAGTCCGGTGTCGGTGCAGTCGATGACGACGACGCTGACCTCGGACGTGAACGCGACCTTGCAGCAGATCGCGGAGCTGACCGCGGCGGGGTGTCAGATCGTGCGGGTGGCGGTGCCCTCACAGGATGACGCCGACGCGCTGCCGGCGATCGCGCGCAAGTCGCAGATCCCGGTGATCGCCGATATTCACTTTCAGCCCAAGTACGTCTTCGCGGCGATCGACGCGGGATGTGCGGCGGTACGGGTGAATCCGGGCAACATCAAGAAGTTCGACGACAAGGTCGGGGAGATCGCCCGCGCGGCCAAGGCCGCGGGGACGCCGATCCGGATCGGCGTCAACGCCGGGTCCCTGGACAAGCGGCTGCTGGAGAAGTACGGCAAGGCGACCGCCGAGGCGCTGGTGGAGTCGGCGCTCTGGGAGTGCTCGCTCTTCGAG
>DASQPY010000714.1:0-20885 GCA_035643735.1 Actinoallomurus sp.
CCGGCTGGCCGTCACCGGCCCGACCGGCTGCCGCTACCTGTCCGGCGACCGCCAGCAGGTGTACTCCCAGGGCGGCTGGAACATCACGGGCGACACCTACGTCCGCGACGCCGACGGCTACTACTGGTTCCAGGCCCGCAGCGACGACATGATCATCTCGGCCGGGTACAACATCGCCGGCCCGGAGGTGGAGCAGGCGCTGCTCGGCCACCCCGACGTCGTGGAGACGGCCGTGGTCGCGGCGCCGGACCCCGATCGCGGCTCGGTCGTGCAGGCGTACGTCGTCCTGCGCGACGGAGTGAACGGCGACGCCGCCAAGGTCGCCGAGCTGCAGGCCCACGTCAAGGCGGTCATCGCGCCGTACAAGTATCCCCGCCGGATCGCGTTCGCCGCGTCACTGCCGAAGACGGCCAGCGGCAAGCTCCAGCGCTATCGCCTCCGCGACCTCGCCGCAGGCTTGACCTAGAGGCGACTCTAGGATCCAGACTCCCTCGCAGTGCCCGTGAGTCGCGGGCCGTACGGGAGGGAACACATGCGTTACCGCACGATCGGCTTGAGTCCCGCGACGCGTCGCGAGGTCAGCGTGCTGAGCCTGGGCGCCATGCTTTTCGGCACGAAGGTCGACGAGGCGACCTCGTTCGCGATCCTGGACCGGTACGTCGAAGCCGGCGGCACGTTCGTCGACACCGCCAACAACTACGCCTACTGGGTGAACGGCACGCAGGGCGGAGAGAGCGAGGCGCTGCTCGGCCGCTGGCGCCGCGACCGCGGGATCGGCGACGAGGTCGTCATCGCCACCAAGCTCGGCGGCCGGCCGGCCGCTCCGGCCACCTCCCTCAGCCGCGAGGTCGAAAGGCTGTCGGCGATGGTCATCCGGGAGTCCTCCGAACGCAGCCGCGAACGCCTGGGGGTGGACCGGCTCGACCTGCTGTACGCCCACATCGAGTACCCGCCGGTGCCGCTGGAGGAGACCGTCGAGGCGTTCGGCGAGCTGGTGGCCGAGGGCGCGGTCGGCCTGCTCGGCGCGAGCAACCACTGGTCCTGGCGGGTCGAGCGGGCACGGCACCTCGCCGCGGCGGCCGGGCTGGCGGGCTATGAGGTCCTGCAGTACCACCACACGTACCTGCGGCAGCGGACCGACCTGCCGACCCTGCGGTCCCCGGACCGGCGACCTCGGCGTGACCTCCGGGGACCTGCTCGCCTACCTGCGCGACGACCCCAGGCTCACCATGGTCGCCTACGCGCCGCTGCTCCGCGGGTCCTACGTACGCGAGGAGCGCCCACTGGGCCCGGAGTTCGACCATTCCGGTACGCCCGCGCGCCGGGCCGCGCTGCGGGCGGTGGCCGAGGAGACCGGCGCCACCGCCAACCAGGTCGTGCTGGCCTGGCTGATGGGCGGCGATGTGCCGGTCCTCCCGCTGGTCGGCGCCTCTTCCGTCGCCCAGCTCGACGAGAGCCTGGCCGCGGTGGACCTGGAGCTGACACCGGAACAACGCGCCACGCTGGACGCGGCCCGCTAGCCGAGGTGGTCGAGCTCCAGGTGCGCGGACACCACCCAGTTGGGCATGTCGACCACCTCGGAGATCTTCAGGTCGGCGGCGACGCTGGCCAGCAGGTAGGCGTCGGCGGCGGACAGGCCCGTACGTCGTGCGACCTCACGCAGGAGGGCGCGGGTGGCCTCCTTCGCCGCCTCCATCAGGTCCGGGCCGACCCCGGTCGTCGCCAGTGCGGCGCCGGTGCGGTGGGTGCGCGGATGCGTCTCCACGATCGGCGTGCCCGGTGCCTCGCCGTGGAGAAGGTCGACGCGCAGCCGTACGACCGCCTCGGTCTCCACGCCCGTGCCCGCGACCTCGCCGTCGCCCATCGCGGCGTGCGCGTCACCAAGGGAGAGCAGCGCGCCGGCGACGCCGACCGGGAGCACGAGCCGCGAGCCCGGGCCGACGTGGCGGATGTCGAGGTTCCCGCCCCAGCGGCTCGGCGGGACCATCGGGTGCGGGCCGGGCTCGGGGGGTGCGACGCCAATGGTGCCGATCATCGGCACGACCGGCACGAAGACGCCGGGCAGCAGCTCGGCGCGGCCGTCGGCGATCGTGGAGATGCGCAGGTGCGGGTCGGGGAAGTCCTCGGCGAGCAGGCCGAAGCCGGGGATGCTGGCCGTCCAGCCCCACGACCCGACCGACATGTCGAGGATATCGATGACCAGCGCGTCGCCCGGCCGCGCGCCCTCGATCGCGAACGGGCCGGTGACCGGGTTGACCCGGCCGAAGTCCATGCCGGCCACGTCGGCGGCGGTCGAGCCGACGTCCAGTTGGCCGTCGCCGGCGTCGGCCGTCTCGGCGGTGATCTCGTCGCCGGGGGTGATCGTGGCGATCGGGGCGATGTCCCGGTCCCAGGTGTTGTGCGTCTCGGTGCGCTTGAAGTGCATCAGTCCTCCAGGGAGAGCTCGGTCCCCGGCCGGTCAGCCGGTAGAAGATCGTGCTCGGCGATGAAGGCGGCGACGGCCTCCAGGCAGGCGTCCTTCTCCTCCACGTGGGGCATGTGGCTGGAGTTCTCGAAGATCTGCCATCGCACGTCGGCGATGCGGTCGGCGTACGGCTGGACCACCTCGGGCGTCGCCTCGTCGTACTTTCCGGAGATCAGGAACGCAGGCACCGTGATGCGGTCGAGCCGGTCGATGATGGTCCAGTCCTTCAGCGTCCCGACCACGTGGAACTCGCTGGGGCCGTTCATCGTGTGGTAGACGGTCGGATCCTCGTCCATCGCCGCGAACGTCCGCTCCACCTCCTCCGGCCAGGGGATGCGGCAGACGTGACGGTCGTAGAAGACCCGCGTCGCCGCCACGTACTCCTCCGAGTCGGTGGTCCCTGCCTCCTCGTGCCGCAGCAGCGTCGCCTGCACGTCGGCCGGGAGTTGCGCCCTCAGTCCGTTGGCCGCGGCGAGCCACAGCTCCATCGAGGCCGGCGAGTCGGCGATCACGACGGACCGCAGGCCCGCGGGGCGGGTCACGGCGTGCTCGGCGGCGAGCATGCCGCCCCAGGACTGGCCCATGACGTGGTACCGATCGGCGATGCCCAGCGTGGCGACGAGGTTGTCCAGCTCCGCGGTGAACAGGTCGACGGTCCAGAAGTCCGCGCCCTTGTCGGGCAGGTGCGTGGACCCGCCGTTGCCGAGCTGGTCGTAGTGGACGACCGCCCGGCCCGTGTCGGCCAGGGCGGTGAGGGAGTCGAGGTAGTCGTGCGTGCAGCCGGGTCCGCCGTGCACCACGACGAGAGGGGCCTTGTCCGCGTCCAGCGATCCGGTCACGCGGTACCACGTCCGGTAGCCGCGAAAATCCACATGTCCCTCGGTCACCGGTAGACCCTCCCAGGCTTGGAGATCACGCTCACCGCAGCATAAGAGGGGAAAGGTCCGGTTTCCAGACCTTTTACCGGGCGATGAGCGTACGTGGAGCGCCGTACCGGCCGGGTATGTAAAGCGGCATGTCGATTCTCATCGGGACGTCGGGTTGGCAGTACCGGGACTGGCGGGGGCTGCTCTATCCACCGGGGCTGGCGCAGAATCGGTGGCTGGCGAGGTACGCGAGCGGCTTTGGGACCGTTGAGAACAACAACGCCTTCTACCGGCTGCCGGCTCCCGAGCTGTTCGAACGCTGGCGCGACCTGACGCCTCCGGACTTCGTGATGGCGGTCAAGGCGAGCCGCTACCTGACCCACATCAAACGGCTCGTGGAGCCGGAAGAGCCGGTCGAACGGCTGATGAACTCGGTGCGCGGCCTCGGCGACCGGCTCGGGCCGATCCTGCTCCAGCTCCCGCCCACGCTGCGGGCCGAGCCCGAGCGGCTCGACCGCTGCCTGCGAGCCTTCCCTCCGGGCGTGCGGGTCGCCGTCGAGCCTCGGCATGTCTCCTGGTGGACCGATGAGGTACGCGACCTGCTGACCGAACGCGGCGCGGCGCTGTGCTGGGCCGATCGGCTCGGCCGGCCGTTGACACCGCTGTGGCGGACCACTGGATGGGGGTACGTGCGGTTCCACGAGGGTGCCGCGAACCCCTGGCCCGAGTACGGCGACCAGGCGCTGCGCAGCTGGGTACGGCGCGTCGGTGAGCTGGACGAGGCGTACGTCTACTTCAACAACGATCCCGGTGGCGCCGCCGTACGCGACGCCATCCGGTTCGCCGAGTTCGCCCGCGGCGAGGGGCTGCGGGCCGGCCGTACTCCCGAGCCGTCCCTCACGGGGGCCTGAGCGGCTTTTCCTCCCGCCGAAATGGGCATGTCAGCGGTTAGAGGACCGAAACCAGCGAGGGGGAAGTCATGGCCATGGGGGACCATGCGGGCAACGGCCACTCACACGGGCCGGGATGCGGCCACGTCGCGGTGCCGCACGACGATCACGTCGACTACGCGCACGAGGGCCATCTGGACAGGACGCGCGAAGGGCACGCGGAGGCGTGTGAGACCAGCGGCCACTCGGAGCACGACAGCCACTCCCATCAGCACGGCGAGGGCTGTGGCCATGTGGCGGTGCCGCACGGTGACCACGTCGACTACATCCACGACGGGCACCGGCACGCCGCGCACAGCGGTCACTGGGACGAGCACTGACGTCAACGTTCGGCGGGTCTGATGGCCGAGAAATTGACGCGAGCGAGAACTGATCATGACTGATGTCCGGGCATACCGGGTTCATCACACCAAGGATCGCCCGCTCGGAGGAGCGGTCCCGTACCTAGGAGCATCACGATGGGATTCTTGCGCTCGCGCCGTCCGATATTGCCCCTCGCCATCTGGGCCATGACCGCCGCCCTCGCGTACGCGGCGGGTAAGCATCAGTCGATGGGACGGAAGGCCGGCGAGCACGCCAAGGCAAAGGCGTTCAAGCGCCGCGCCCGTAAGGCCGCGGCCCGCTCACGGGCCTGATCCGGAACGGCCCTGCGCGCTTTCCGCACTGAACAGTCGCCGTCGTACAACGAGGGTCCGTCCGCCGCACGCGCCCCGCGGCCGCACCGGCGGACGCCCCTCGGTGGCAGGGCCGGAGCAGGTGGCCAAACGCTCGCCGGGGCAGAGGTGCACAGCGTTCAGGGGGTCCAGCCGGGGTCGCGGCCCGCCAAGCCGAGAGTGCGGTCGATGAGCGAGGCCGACGCGGGAACCGGCACCTCCGGCCCGAACGCCCCGTACTCGCGTGCCATCCCGGCCATCGACGAGACCTGGTCGAACAGCGCCAGGGTCAGGTCGTCGTCGAGGGCGAGCCTCTGGCCGGTCGCCGCGGCCAGGTCCCAGGCGTGCAGCAGCGGCTCCGCGAACAGAAGGCCTCCCAGCATCTCCGCGGGCATCTGCGTCTTCCCGGAGAGGCTGCTCGTGCCCTCCCAGGCGACCGGCTCGGACCAGGCCGTGGCCGCGGCCCGCGCGCCCTCCGCGTACCGGTCCGCCCAGCCGGGCTCGGCGGTGATGTCCGGGGTCTCGTCGGGCGCGTCCGGGCTCGGCCGGTTGAGCGCGGCGGCCCGTGCCCGCTCCGTCATCCAGGCCGACAGATGCGCGAGCAGGGCCCGTACGTCGAAGTCGGGGCAGGGCGTGGGCCGGTCCAGCATGTCGGGTTCGACGCCCCGGACCATCTCGATCGAGATGTCGCCGGCCCGCACCATCAGCATCCGCAGTTCCATGACCCACTCCGATCCGGTTGGCAGGGCTGTCCAACGTAGCGGCGCACCGGCCCGGGGGTCTTGAACAAATGCGACACTGACCGCATGAGGGCAGGCGGCCAGGCGCCCGGCGGCGGACGCGGGATCCTGCACCGCCGTACGGCACGGGAGCGGTTCGCGGTGGACCGCCGGACGCCTGCCGGCGATCTCACCGGGGTCGCCGACTACCTGTGGGTCCTGACCTGGGACCTGCGCGGCCGTGCGCCGAATCGGCAGCGCGTGCTGACCCGTCCGGTGGTGAACATGACGTTCACGACCGGCGGGCGGGCGCGGGTCGTCGGCGTCGTACGCGACGTGTTCACCGAGACGATCGAGGGACAGGGTCGCGTCGTCGGCGTGTGCTTCCGGCCGGGCGGGTTCCGGCCCTTCCTCGATGGGCCCGTCTCCTCGATCACCGACCGGTTCACGCCGGTCGAGCGGATCTTCGGCCCGGAGGCACGCGCCGTCGCGGACGCCATCATCGCCGAGCCCGGAACCGATCAGGCCGTCGCGCTGCTGGAGGACTTCCTGCGGTACCGCCTGCCGGAGCCTCCGGACGCGATGGCAGCCGAGGTCGCCGCGATCGTGGAGCGGATCGCCGCCGACCCCGCCCTCCTGAGGGTGGACGAGCTGGCGGCCGGTCTGGGGACCGGGACGCGCCGGCTGCAACGGATCTTCGCCGAGTACGTCGGGGTCGGCCCGAAATGGGTGATCCGCCGCTACCGGATGCAGGAGGCGGCGGACCGCGCCGGAAACGGCGCCGGCGTCGACTGGGCGGCGCTGTCCGCCGAGCTCGGCTATGCCGACCAGGCCCACTTCACGCGTGACTTCTCCAGGGCGATCGGAACCCCGCCCGCCCAGTACGCTCGGGACTGCTGACCGCAGCGGTGACCATCGGCGCGGCGGCCTCACATAGCATGAAAACCGATCAAATCGGCAGGAGGACTTTCCAGGTGAGCCCCGCTAGCGCACCCAGCCGCGCACTGCTGTTGGAAGGCATTCACCCCGACGCGGTCGCCGGTCTGGAGAAGAACGGCTACGCCGTCGAGACCGTCGCCCGAGCCCTCGACGAGGACGAGCTGATCGCTCGGGTCGCCGGCGTCGAGCTGCTCGGCATCCGGTCCAAGACCAGCGTCACCGAGGCGGTGCTGTCCGCCGCGCCGGACCTGCTCGCGGTCGGGGCGTTCTGCATCGGCACGAACCAGATCGACGTGGCGTCCGCGTCCGAGCGGGGCGTCGCGGTCTTCAACGCGCCGTTCTCCAACACCCGCAGCGTCGTCGAGCTGGTCGTATCCGAGATCATCGCCCTGACCCGGCGGCTCATGGACAAGAACGCCGGCATGCACGCCGGCGTCTGGGACAAGTCCGCCGAGGGCAGCCACGAGGTACGCGGGCGGCGGCTGGGCATCGTCGGGTACGGCAACATCGGCAGCCAGCTGTCGGTGCTCGCCGAGAACCTCGGCATGTCGGTGTTCTTCTACGACACCGCCGACAAGCTCGCGCTGGGCAACGCACGCCGCTGCGCCAGCATGGAGGAGCTGCTGGCCACGGTCGACGTCGTGACGCTCCATGTGGACGGCAGGCCGGGCAACAGCGACCTGTTCGGCGAGGCGGAGTTCGCACGGATGCGGCCCGGCAGCCTCTTCCTGAACCTCTCGCGCGGCTTCGTGGTCGACCACCGGGCGCTGCGCCGGCACATCGAGTCCGGGCACCTGTCCGGCGCGGCCATCGATGTGTTCCCCGACGAGCCCAAGGCGCGCGGCGACGAGTTCGTCTCCGAGCTGCGCGGGCTGCCCAACGTGATCATCACGCCGCACATCGGCGGGTCGACCGAGGAGGCGCAGCAGGACATCGGCCAGTTCGTGGGCGGCAAGCTGCACGACTTCGTCTCCACCGGCAACACCTCTCTGAGCGTGAACCTGCCGGCCCTGTCGCTTGCCTCGCAGACCGGTGTGCACCGGCTGACGCACCTGCACCGCAACACCCCCGGCGTGCTCGCGACGATCAACGGCGTCCTCGCCGACCACGACGTCAACATCGAGGGCCAGCTGCTCGGCACGCGCGGTGACCTCGGTTATGTGATCACCGACATCGGCAGCAAGTACACCCCGGACGTGATCGGCCAGCTCCGCGACCTGCCGACCACCGTACGACTCCGTCTCCTGTCCTGAGCCCCGTACGCGAGACGGCGCGCCCGCCTGGTCCCGTACGGGGCCGGCGGGCGCCGTTGCTCGAGCGGGTCAGTCGGGGAGGTTGAGCTCGGGAGCCGCTTTGAGCTCCGCTTCCTCCGCGGCGACGGCCGCGTCGACCTCGGTCCTGGTGACGGCGAGCCGCACACCGACGAAGTAGATGATCAGAGACCAGACCGCGACCAGGACGATGTCCCACCAGTCGGGGATCTTGTTGTTCCCGCCGTACCGGCCCAGGGCGCCGATCACGAGCAGGCCGGCGAACCACGGCCAGATCCAGGCGGAGGCCTTCCAGTTCAGCGAGGCCCGCTCCGCCGCGGGCGTCGTCGCCCGGGTGATCGCAAAGATGATCAGACCCACGATGGACGCCAGCCCGAGCTTCCACTCGGCCTGGAAGCTCGACCAGTAGATGATGAGGTTGGCCGAGACGAACGCGATCGGCGCGAGCACCCGGTAGGCGGGCAGGCGGTACGGCCGCGGCCGGTCGGGGTCGCGGAGCCGCAGAGCGCGGAGCGAGATCGGCGCGAAGGCGTACATGATCGCGGTGGCCGAGGTGACCAGACCGACCAGCGACTGCCAGCTCGGGAAGGGCAGGAACGCGATCTCCCCGACGATGAACGCGATGATGATCGAAACGAGCGGGACGCCCTTCTTGCTGACCTGCGCCACCGGCTGGGGGAGCGCCCTCTCGCGTCCGAGGGCGTAGGACAGGCGGGAGGACGTCGCGGTGTACACCAGGCCGGTGCCCGCCGGCGAGATCACGGCATCGGCGTACAGCAGCCAGGCCAGCCAGGCGGCACCGGCTCCGGTCGCGAGCGTCGCGTACGGGCCGAAGTCACCCTTCCCGATCGGGTTGGCCCAGCCGTGCGCGAGGTGGCCCGGGTCGAGCGCGCCGATGAAGGCGATCTCCAGCAGGATGTAGACGACCGTGCCGATCACGGTGGCGGTGATGACGGCGCGTGAGACGTCCTGCTGCGGCTTTCTGGCCTCACCGGCCAGTTGGATCGCCTGTTCGAAGCCCTGGAGGGCGAAGACCACACCCGCGGGTAGCGCCGCGAAGATGCCGTGGGCGCCGAAGGGCATGAACCCACCGCCGGCCGTGAAGTTGCCCGAGTGGAACGTCAGGAGCAGCAGGACGACGATCGTGAGCAGCGGGATGGCCGTCTTCCAGATGACGGTGATCGAGTTGGACTCCGACAGGAGCTTGACCCCGACGATGTTGATCACGACGAACAGGAGCATGAAGACGCTGGCGATGATCAGGCCGGTGCCGGTCAGGGTGCCGTCCTCATGCAGCATGGTGACGTTGTTGTGCACCCAGCCGATGTGGTCGGAGTAGGACAGCGTCGCCTCGACCTCGATCGGCGCGATCGTCACCGCCTGCAGCCAGGCCATCCACCCCGCGCTGAAGCCGGCCAGCGACCCGAAGACGAAGGCGGGGAAGCGCGCCGTACCGCCGGCGATCGGGTAGGCGGCGCCGAGCTCGGCGTGCACGAGGGCGAGCAGGGCCAGCATGACCGCGGCCAGCACCCAGGACAGCAACGACGCGGGGCCGGCGAGCTTCGCCGCCGTCAGGGCCCCCAGTAGCCAACCCGACCCGATGATCGAACCCAGGGACACGAACATGAGTCCCCAGAACCCGACATCTCGGCGCAGATGTCGCTCCGAGCCGACTGCGCCTGTCGTGGTGGTCGCCATACCGCCTCCATAAGCAGGGTTCATCCGGGCGCGATACGCGCGCGTGCCGCTGAGACCGGACAGGCGTGACCGGCGGTCGATTACGGACCGTAGCGCGAATGCTGGGGGGAGACTAGGCCCATTCGGAGTCCTGCGCAATCGACAAAGTCCCTGGTCAGGACCGATCTTGTCCGATCCGCGCTCCGGCTTGTTCAAGTTGTGGCAAAGTCTCGACAAATTCGATCTTGACCCTGTGTGACGGAAGGCCGCTTTGTTCGTCGTGAGGGTAAGGAGACGAGACATTCGAACGCATGTTCGATAAAATGCTGACATGAGGCGTCGAACGTGCGATCACCCGGTCCAGGTCAAGATCCGCGACGACAGTCCGGCGTGTTTCCGCCAGGACGACTGCGACTACGAGGTCATCACCTTCCTCAAGATGCTCGCCCTGCGCCGTCCGCAGGACGACGTCGACACCCAGCTCTGGCAAGTACGCGCCCGGTCGTCGAGCACTCCGGAGCGGACGTACGAGCTCGAATGCGACCACGGAAGCTGGCGCATGACCGCCATCTGGAGCTGACGCCGGGGGCACCCCAACGAATGGGACACGTGACGACGATTGGACGAGGTGGCCTGATAGTTTGACAATCCGGAAACATCGCCACGTTTTCCGGCGGGAGTGCGAGACGCGGTCGAGCGTTTTCCGCGTAGATTGCCGTATATCTCCCCGGGGACCTGGAGGTACAGGTGACCGAGCAGGCCTGGTTACCGCAGGGCGTCGACGCGCACCGTCCGACGGACGCGAGGGTTCACGACTACGCGCTGGGCGGTAAGGACAACTACGCCGTCGACCGCGCCTACGCCCACAAGTTACTCGCGCTGGTCCCCGATCTCGGCCGCCTGCCCGTCGAGAACGCCAAGTTCGCCCGGCGTGCGGTCCGGCACCTGCGCGACATCGGGGTCCGCCAGTTTTTGGAGATCGGCTGTGGCCTGCCGCGCCGGGGCAACGTGCACGAGGTCGCCGACCCGGATTCGACCGTCGTCTATGTCGACTACGACCCCGTCGCCGTCAGCCACTACCAGGCCGTACTGTGCGGAAACGACTCCGCAGACGCGATCCACGCCGACGCCACGAAACCCGGCCGGATCCTCGAGCACCCCGTGGTTCGAGAACTGATCGACTTCGGCAGGCCGGTCGCCGTGCTCATGACGTACGTGCTCCACCTCATCGCCGATGACAAGGACCCAGCCCGGATCCTGCGGGAGTTTCACCGGCCGCTGGCCTCCGGTAGTCATCTGGTGCTCACTCAGGTCACGCGTGATGTCGTCTCGGCGGCCGAGGCGGAGGCGCTCTACAAGGTGTGCGCGGAGCTGAGGGAGCCGGTGACGCTGCGCGGCCGGGCTGCGTTCACGGCACTGTTCGATGGCTTCGACCTGCTCGCCCCGGGCGTCGTCCCCGCCCCCGACTGGCGCCCCGACCGTCCATACCGCACGCCGACCGGCTGGGTCCTGGCGGGCGTGGGACGCAAGCCATGAGCGATCGCCGATCCTGATCGCGGACGAGAAGGCGGCCGGTCTTGCCGGCGGCCGGCCCGTCCTCGCGACCAGCCATTCCTCAGGGCCGGCCATCCCCGGCTACGCGGGGGCACGCCTGCACCGGCAGATCCTGCTCGGCTCGGGCTGAGGTATGGACCGCGACCGGCGGTCCCGCCGGCCGCGGTCACGGTGCGGGCGGCGCCCGGCTGACGAGGAGTCCCCCCGAATCCCCCGCTCAGCCGGACGGTTCCGCCGTATGCACGACCCCGCTCACCACGCCCTGGCGGACAGGGCGTTCGCCCTGCCGGGCGGGCGGTCCTACCGTTCGAACAACCCTGCGCGGCGTCCCCCGGCTGACAGAGAATTCGTCCCGCCGGACGGGCGGCCCCACCGTTCGAACGACTCCCCACGCCATGCCTCTGACAAAGAATTCGCCCTTCCCAGGCGGACGGACCCACCGTTCGAACGACCCTGCGGGCCATGGCCTCGGATGACAGGGAGTTCCTTCCCGATCCGCCCCCACGTCGCGGGAAGGAACTCCCTGTCATCGGCCCGGCGGTGATCTCCACGCCTGGGCAACTCGCTCCGCGGTATGCGCGACGCGCTCGCGCGGCGTACCGCTTGCGTTCGCGCCCGCTTCCTTGCGGGCGCGGGAGAGCGATCACCGCACCAACGCCCAGACGCTCAGCTCCCAACAGGCCATGCAGCTCAACCTGACCCACCGGTTCCTGCGAATCCTGCGCGGCGGCGACACCCGCTCCGAGGAGGCCACGCATCTCGCGCGCATCCTGTCCTTCGACCCGGCCGGGGCCTTCCAGGCGTTCTGTATTCCATCCGCGGCGTTGCCGGACCAGGATCTCGTCCACCTTCAGCAGCGGCTCGCCCGCCACCGAGGCACCGTCCAATCCGCCAACCAGGGCAGCGCGACGATCATCGTGTGCCAGGACGTGCCGGGCGACGCCATCATCGACACCGTTCACGAGCACCATTCCGGCCTGCCCATCGGCGTGGGCCTGCTCCGGCCGGGCCTGACCGGAGCCGCGGCGAGCATCGTGGACGCGGAGCGTACCTTCGCCCTCGCGGCACAGACCGGAGGAGTCGTCGACTTCCGGAACGAATGGCTGTTCGCCACCCTGCTCACCCACCGCCGCGAACTGGCGCCGTTGTTCGCGACCGACCAGAGCGTCACCGGCCTGCCCGAGCATCTCGGCGCGGCCGTCCGCGCCTACGCCGAGCACGGATTCTCGGTGAGCGCCGCCGCCCGGGCGCTGCACATCCACCCCAACACGCTCGCCTACCGCCTCGACCGCTGGCACCAGCTCACCGGCTGGACCCCACGCAGTCTCGACGGCCTGATGAAGTCGCTCCTCAGCCTCAACCTGTTCCCCGCACCCGAAGAACACCCTGCAGCCCGAAATGACGGTTCTTAGAGGGGAAGGGACCTCGCCGACGAGATGCCGACACTCGGTGAGTTCCTCACGGCGTTCCGTCTGATGGAATCCTCTTCTGTCATGTAGAATCCGAGCATGTTCGACCTCAGCGGGCGGACCGCCCTGGTCACCGGGGCGCGTACGGGCATCGGACGTGGCATCGCGGCAGGGCTGGCCCGGGCCGGGGCCGACCTCGTGCTGCACGGTCACCACGACGACCTCGACGAGATCGAGGAGGAGGTCGTACGGGCCGGCCGGCACGCCCGCCGCTGGGTGCTCGACCTGTCCGACCCGGCACGGGTCGCCGAGGCGGCCACCTCGCTGCCGCCGATCGACATCCTGGTCAACAACGCCGGCATCATCCGTCGGGGCCCGGCACTGTCACAGTCGGCGGCCGACTGGACCGACGTGCTGGCGGTCAACCTCGACTCGGTCTACTTCCTGACCCGCGCCGTGGGCGCCGGCATGGTGGAGCGCGGCTCGGGCAAGGTCATCATGGTCGCGTCGCTGCTGTCCTTCCAGGGCGGCATCAACGTCGCCGGCTACACCGCGAGCAAGCACGCCGTGGCGGGCCTGACCCGCGCCCTGGCCAACGAATGGGCCCCGCACGGCGTCCAGGTCAACGCGATCGCCCCCGGCTACATCGTCACGAACAACACGGACGCGCTCCGCTCCGACGACGAACGTGAGGCGGAGATCCGCGCCCGCATCCCGGCCGG
The DNA here is from genome assembly GCA_035643735.1 of Actinoallomurus sp. Lineage (GTDB taxonomy): Bacteria > Actinomycetota > Actinomycetes > Streptosporangiales > Streptosporangiaceae > Actinoallomurus. The sequence goes on from DASQPY010000714.1 coordinate 13,225, forward strand.
CCGCTGGGGCCGCCCCGAGGATCTGGCGGGCGCCGCCGTCTTCCTGTCCTCCCCCGCCGCCGACTACGTGACCGGCCACATCCTGGCGGTCGACGGCGGCTGGATGGCCCGCTGAACAGCGGACCGTTCGGGGAGTGTTGGGAGCACTGAGGATAGGCTCTGCCTGTGGAAGCACGGACCGGCGGTGGCTCCATCGACAAGGCGCTCACGGTGCTCGAAGCGCTCGCGGAGCACCATCGGGTGACCGACATCGCGGCCGGCACCGGACTGCCGAAGTCGACCGTGCACCGCATTCTGCAGTCGCTCGTCGGCTGGGGGTTCGCCCGCGCCGACGGCAGCGGCGGGTACCTGCCCGGTCCTCGCATCCTGACGCTGGCCGGCAAGGTGATGAGCCGCTTCGACCCCGCCCAGCACGCCGACTCGGCGCTCCTGAGCCTGCGCGACCGGACCGGGTTCACCGTGCACTTCGCCGTCCGCAGCGGCGACGAGGCGGTCTACGTGCGCAAGCTCGAGGGACTTCGCCCGTACCAGATGGCCTCGCGGGTCGGCATGAGCATGCTCCTGCACTCCACCGCGATCGGGAAGGCGATCCTCGCCCAGCTGCGCGACGAGGAGGTCACCGTGATCACGTCGCGTACCGGTCTCGAACGCCGCACCCAGCACACGATCACCGACTCCGGCGCGCTGCTGGACCACCTCGCCGAGGTGCGGCGCCGCGGCTACACGATCGACGACGAGGAGAACGAGGCCGGTATCCGCTGCGTCGGCGCCCCGGTCTTCGACCACACCGGCGCCGTCATGGGCGGCATCTCCGTCTCGGGCCTGGCGTTCGAGGTCGCTTCTGACGACGAGACGCTGGGCCCGCAGGTCGTCACGGCCGCCCGCGAGGTCTCCCTCGCCCTGGGTGCGCCGCCCGGCCCCGTCGCCACCCCGGCCTAGTAACGCTCGGCGTCCGCCGGTTTCACCGTCGGGCCGGCGCGTTCAGGCGCCGGACAGGAGGGCCTCGATCTCCGCGGCGGTGGCGACCCGGCCCGTGCCGCCCTGGCCCGCCAGCGACAGTGACGCCGCGGCGGCGCCGCCCCGTACGGCGTCCACAAGGGACGCCCCGCCTGCCAGCCGGGCGGTGAGGACCCCCGCGAACGCGTCGCCCGCGCCGGTCGCGTCGACGACGACCGGCGCGACGACGGCCGGGACGTCGAACCTGTCCTCCCCCGTGGCGATGTGCACGCCGTCGGGGCCCCGGGTCACGGCGGCGGCCGCGGCGCCCAGGCTCAGGCAGAGGGCCGCCGCACGCTCGGCGTCCGCGGTATCGAGCAGCGCGACGGTGTCGGCCGGGCAGGACGGCGTGACCAGGGCGGCGTGCGGCGCGACCTTCTCCAGGATCTCCCGTGCGGCGATGGGGGTCGTCAGGCGGCCACGGAAGTTCGGGTCGTAGACGACCTTGCCCCGGGCCTCCTCGGCGGCGGCCACGACGGCGGCGGCGCAGGAGTCCGACAGGGCGGCGGTGATCCCGCTCAGCAGCACCGCTCCGGCCCGCGCCACCGGGGCGGCCGTCACGTCGGCGGGCGACAGGCGCGAGGCCGCGCTGCCGAAGCGCATGTAGGCGAAGGCCCGCTCACCGTCCGGATCCGCGCCCACGGCGTACGCGCCGGAATGCCCGGGGCCGCGCCACATCCAGCGCGTGTCGATGCCGTGGGAGGCGGCGAAGGCGATCAGGCGTTCGCCGAACTCATCCTCTCCGGCGCGCGTGACCAGGGCCACGTGCGCGCCGGTGGCGGCGGCCGCCACGGCGGCGTTGAGCGCGTCGCCGGAGAAGGACAGCCGGAACGTGTTCGCGCTGGTCAGAGGCTCCGGCGCGGAGAACTCGACCAGGGGTTCACCGATGATGACGACCTCGGGATCCTCGCTCATGAGGTCTCCCCCTCGAGCAGCTCGCGTACGGCCCTCGCCGGGTCCGGCGCCTTGACCAGGTCGGAGCCGACGCCCACCGCGTACGCTCCGGCCGCGAGATAGTCGCGGACCTCTCCCAGGCCGATCCCGCCGGTCGGGACGATCCGCGCCCCCGGCAGCACGGCCAGGACCGAGCGCAGGTACGCCGGCCCGCCGACGTGGGCGGGGAACAGCTTCGCGATCCCGTGCCCGGACGCGGCGGCCACCTCCGCGGGGGTGAAGCCGCCCTCCAGGAACACCGTGCCCGTCTCGTTCGCGAAGGCGCGGACCGCCGGGGCCGGATACGGGCTGACCAGGAAGTCGGCCCCCGCCTCGACCGCGCGGCGCGTGTCCTCGCTCGTCGTCACGGTGCCGGCGCCGAGCACGGCCCCGGGATGCGCCCGGCGCAGGCCGGCCAGTGCCTCCGCCCAGCCCGGGGTGGTGGCGGTGAGCTCGACGACGCCGAGCCCCGCGCCGAGGAGCGTCTCTGCCGCCCGTACGGCACCGGCGGCGTCGGAGGTCCGCAGCACGGGTAGCAGCCGTGCCGTCGCGATCGCCTGCTCGATCTCGTCGTGGTCCATCCCGGCTTCCTTCCGTTCCGCTGTACGGGACGTCGTTCTACATTATGAAGGACGCGAGGTCAGAGACGCGAGGTCGGGTGTGATCGGCGGCGCGGACCGCGGCAGGTCAGCGGTGGGCGAGCATCGCGGTGGTCAGGACCGCACGCAGATCGGGAGCCATCTCCTGGCACAGGAGCACGGCCATGTCGTTGCCGGGCGGTGAGGAGGACACGCCCAGCTTTTCCCTGCGTGCGTCCACCACCTCGGCGCCCTGCTCGATCGGGCGGACCGTACCGACCAGGAGCAGACCCTGCCGGACGACGATCCGGTCGTCGGCGTAGTGCCGGAACTCGTAGCGGACGTTCGTCTCGCCCCGGCGGATCTGCACCCGGTTTTTCACGATCTTGGCTCGCCAGAGCGTACGGCCCCGGGCATTCTTCAGCCTGACGCCGTCGTGATAGGTCTTCGCCACGGCCACCAGATGGCGGCTCTTGGTGTACCGGCCGGCCTTGCCGGCGATCGTGACCTTCGTTCCACCGAGCCTGCTGGTGATCGTCGTCACGCCGTTGCGCCAGACGACGGCCACTAACGATCCGCTCGGGCGGCCAGTGATGCGCAGGAAGGCCGGCATCGCCGTCGTGGAGGGCTGGATGGAGATCGAGGGTGCCGCGGTCCGCACACTGCCGCCGTTCCCGCATCCGGCGAGCGCGACCAGCGCTACCACCAGCAGCCTCTTCACCGGGCCTCCCGAACGATGGCCGGATGCGCGACGTCGGCGGACCCCGGAGCCCTGCCTTCGCGCACGCGCCGGAACCCGCGTTGTCCACCACCCGTTTGGTGCGTACGGTAGTGGATCGGAGCATTCCAGGGCAGTGCTCTCCGTGACTCTGTAGAGCACTTTTTGTAATCGGCCTGGTCAGCGACTCCGCGGTCCGGGGTGGCCGGTCTCCTCGGCGGCTTGGTCGTCATAGGCCCCGTCATGGGCGTGCACGGCGATCCAGTCGCCGACCCGGTTGATCAGCCGGCGGGTGGCCGCACCCTCGGCATGCCCGAAGCCGGGCTCGATCCACAGCTCACGCGGCTCGGACGCCGCGTCGTACAGCTGTTCGGCGTGCTCGACCGGCAGGAACGGGTCGGCGTCGCCGTGTACCACGAGGAACGGCACCGGGCAGATCTGCCCGGCGACGAGGTAGGGCGCCTCGGGTTCGCGCACCCATCTGCGCGAGGTGATGCGCGTACGCCGCGCCAGGCGTACGGCCAGCCGGCCGGTCCGCCGCTCGATCGCCCAGTGCGCACGGCGCATCGGCTTGGTGTCGCGGTAGTACCAGCGCGCGGGGGCGCTCACCGAGACGACCGCGTCCACGCCGCCGAGCAGGGCGGCATGGCGGATGACGATCATGCCGCCCATCGAGAAACCGACCAGGGCCACACGCTCGTACCCGAGATGGCGCGCGTGGCGTACGGCCGCGTCCACGTCGAGCACCTCGCGGTCGCCGACGGTCGACAGGCCGCCGGAACGGCCGTGCCCGCGAAGATCGATGGCGATCACGCCGCCGACGCGGGCGAGCGCGGTCGCGATCCGGCGGGTCGCCGGCTGGCGCCAGGTGCCGGTGAAGCCATGTGCGAGAACGACGCACAGCCCATCGGCGCCGGCCAGGTGGCCCGCGTCGATGCGTACGCCGTCCATGGAGTACAGGGTCAGGGGTTCGGCAGTCACATCCTCCATGGTGCCGTCCCCGGTCCTGCGGCGACGAGCGCCGTGCGCCTTCGGCCGCTCACCGGCTGATGTAGTCGACCAGCTGCTCGCGCTCGGTCTCCAGCTCGGCGATCGCGGACTTGACGACGTCACCGATGCTGACGATGCCGACGAGCTTCTCGTCGCGTACGACCGGTACGTGACGGATGCGGTGCTCGGTCATCGTGGCACGCAGGTCCTCGACCTTGTCGCCCGGCGCGCACGTCCGTACGGTCACCGTCATGATCGCGGAGACCGGCGCGTCCAGCAGGCCGGCGCCACGCTCGTTGAGGCGGCGTACGACATCACGCTCGGAGGCGATGCCCTCGATGGTCGTCCCGTCCGTGGAGACGACGACGGCGCCGATGTTGTGCTCGGCAAGCAGCGCGAGCAACTGACGGACCTTCGCGTCCGGCTCGATGGTCGCGACTTCTCCGCCCTTGCTGCGGAGGATCTCTGAGATACGCATGGTGGTCTCTCCCGACTCGCAGTGACCGGCACCACTACGTTAACCATCCCCGCTCCAACGGCAAAGGTCACGAGTCAGGACACAAGATCAAAAAGTCGCGTCAGTGGTGAGAAGTGAGGTGCCCGTAGACGATGATGTTGCCGGTGTAGTGGTGGCCGTCGAAGTCTCCGCCGCAGGTGATCAGGCGTAGACCGGCGAAGCCGACCTCGCCGTACACACGCCGCGTCGGGAAGTGGGCCTTTGACACGCGCTCGACAGAGTCCACCGTGAACGCCGCCACCGCGCCGTCCTTGCGGGTGACGTCGACCCTGTCACCGGGCTTGAGCCGGCCCAGCTTGTAGAAGACGGCGGGGCCCTTCTTGGTGTCGACGTGCCCGACGATCACGGCCGGCCCACGCTCGCCCGGCGTCGGCCCCTTGTTGTACCAGCCGGCCACCTGCGCCTGCGTCAACGACGGCACCTCGAGCGTGCCGTCGTGTTCGAGCCCGAGCGACAGCAGCCGCGAGTGGACCCCGATCCGCGGGATGTCGACCCGCGTGGGCTTGGACTCCGTGAGCACGAGCCCTGGCCGGGGGCTCGCGGCCCTCGGCCGTGCCGCACCCGGAGCAGGCTGCGGCGGCCCGGAGGTCTGACATGCGTCGAACCCCAGGACCGCCGAGCCCGCCGCGATCAGGGCGACGGCCGCCCCGGTGAGGAGGCGGCCGCCACGCGGTCGTGCCGGTGAATCAGGAACGGGCACTGGCCCGGAGGCGCCGGCGTGCGAGCGGAAGAAGACCCGCACCGCCGACCAGCAGGGACAGCCCGGCCAGACCCAGAGGAGCGTTCATCCCCTGAGTGCCACCGAAACCGCCTCGCACCGCACCCATCGGGACGTAGCGGCGACGCGGAGCCGGCGCGGGCGCCGGACGCGACACCCTCACGTGGCCGCCGCCTTGCGCACAGCAGGCGCTGGTGTCCTGGGAGCCGAAGTCACCGCCGCCGCCGCCGCCGTCGTCGTCGTCATCGTCGTCGCTGTTCTCCTCACCACAGCCGTTAGCCAAGCCGCCGATGCGGCCACCAACGCCACACAGGCCACGCGGGCCGTGGGCGCGGTGCGAACGGTTCACGCCGCCGATTTCGGCGTCGCCGCCGTCGTCGCCGCCGTCGTCATCGCCGTCGTCGTCGTCGTCACCCCTGGGAAGCGCCACGACGTGGTGCGTCCCGGTGTGGAGCGCACTCTGGTGCGCCCCGAACCCCGTCTGTTGCACTGCCCCGAGTCCGCCGGCCGTGGTCGCCAGGGCGAGCGCAGGTGAGGCCAAGCCGATGGTCAGTGCGGCCGCTGAAGCGGTTGTCAGGGTCATAGTCTTGACCCTCATGGGTCCCCCCTTGATGTCAGCGGCAGCCCGGACTCCTCCCGGCTGCCGGCATCGCCACCGCCCCCCTCATTCCCGCAATGCGGGCAGTACGACCAAGATCACTATCCTCTTGAGCTAATGATTACGGTGCAGATCATGCGCCTTAGGAAAACGGACGATTTCGTCCGCCGCGAGAAGCGGATTAGCGTTTCTTGTCCGTCTTGTTCTGGCGTCAGCCGGTCGTCACGTAAAAGGCCGTTGTGGCCTGGTAGACGCTGAGACGAGGGGCTGCTAGCCGCTTTCGGCGCTTCGTCATTGCGACAGAGAGCGACATCTCGCGGCAATTGCCGGTCGGGGGGTGGCGGTGTGCCGCGGCTCGGCTCCCGGCCTTCGACGGTCGGTGACCGACGCGGCGCCTCATAGCGGACAGGGGGCGCTTTTCGCCTTAAACGCGCCCGGCTCGCGGCGTCGGGCGAGCGACTTTCGTGGGGTGAATCACCGCATGAAGTGGTGCGGGTGCCTCGAATGCCATATCGGTTCCGATATCCACCGGTGGAATGGCGTGGACGCTGGAGGCGCCGCTCCCGGGCGTCCGGTCACTGACAGGCGGCGTTCCGGCCGCCGACCACCTGGCGGAAGGCGCCGCCGAACGGCCGTACGGCCGCGCACGGCAGCGGTCCCGGCCCACAGGACGACCCGCACCACCTGAAGGCCGAGGCGGCACCGAACGACGGGTACGACCGTGCACCGCAGCGGGCCTGGCTCACGGGGCGGATGCGGCGCTCACCCTCATGCGCACCTCCGCCGGCCGCCCATCACCGCCGGTGGCGTACCTCGCGTCCGGTGTCGCCCGAGGCGGCGCGCCGCGGGGCGGCGCAGGCCCCGGACCGACGGACGTCACGCCGGGCCTCACACGTACCGCCACATCCCCGATCACCGCCACAGGCGGCCACGGCCGGACACGGGAGCCGCGCTGAGCGGCTCAGGACCCGTCGCGAAGGTGAGGGCGTAGGTGGCTCAGCTCGAACCGGGAGAGGGTCCGTAGGGCGTCCCGGCTCCCTCCACGACCGCCACCACATCCGCCGTTACCGCAACCTGGCCGGCACACGACCCACCCCGGGCGGCTCAGAATCTGACGCGATGGTGACGGCGCAGGTGACTTCGCTCGAACCGGCGAAGGCTCCGTGGGACATCCCGGCCGCCACCACGTCCGCCGTCACGTCCGCCTTCCCGGCTGCGGCGCCGGGCGACCCTCCGGGTGGATGCCCGGGCGGACGCCCGGGCGCGGCGGGGCTGCGCGTCGTGGCGCGGCCGGCTCTCCCCTGCCGGCCGCGGCCTGGGCCGCGTTGGGCCGGGCGGCGTTCCGGCCAGCCCTCGCGGGCGTTCGTGCGGTGCTCGACCCGTAGCTGGTCCAGCAGGCGGTCCAGGTGGACGAGTAGTTCGCCGCGGAGCGACCACTCGGTCGGGTCCTCCGCCGACATCCGCAGCAGGGACTCGGCGAGCTGGTCGCGGTGGCGGCGGGCGCAGCCGAGGTTCTTCCTCAGCTCGTCCTCCGCCTCCCCTGTGTCACGTGCGACCTCCGAACGGATCATGCGCCCGTACGCGCGCATCGCCGCGGCGAGGTCCTCGAGCAT
>DASQPY010000715.1:0-11088 GCA_035643735.1 Actinoallomurus sp.
GTCGCCCGGCACGGGGCGGTCGCCGAGCTCATCGCCCTCGCCGAGCGGCTGGGCGTGCCCGTGGTCAACGAGGACCGGCGTACCTACGAGCGGCCGGGCTTCCCGACGTCGCACCCGAACTACGCCGGGCTGTACGACGTGAAGCGTCCTTCCGTGCGCGACAGCGACGTGATCGTATTCGCGGGCTGCCACCTCTTCACCGAGTTCGAGGTCCCCAAGGGGCCCGACGTGCCCGAGGACGCCAAGCTCGTCCATGTCCACACCGACGCCGCCGAGATCGGGGCCATCTACGGGGTCGACGTCGATCTCGTGGCCGATGAGCGGCTGGCGCTGTCCGCGCTGCTGTCCGTTCTTCCCGAGGGCGGCTTCGCGGTACGGGAGGATCGGCTGGAGGCGACGCGAGGAGAGTTCCTCGCCGGCACCGGTCCGCTGCCGCCCGAGACCGACGGCGTGGAGAACGTCGCGGCGGTGGCCGGGGCCCTGGCCGATCTCGTACGCGATGACACGACCGTCGTCGGTGACGCGACCACGTCCGGCGCGATCCTGCTGCGACGTCTTCCGCAGGACCCGCCGCACCAGTACTACACGACCTCCTCCGGCTCGCTCGGCTGGGGGATGGGCGCCGCGCTCGGGATCAAGCTGGCCCGGCCGGAGCGCGAGGTGATCGCCGTCATGGGCGACGGCGCCTTCCAGTTCGGTCCGCAGGCCCTCTGGGTCGCCGCCCGCTACCAGATCCCGGTGACCTACGTCGTGATCAACAATGAGTCGTACGCGGCCGTGGGGGCCGCGCTGAGGCGCTACGGGGGCACAGCGGTCGAACGCGGTGACTTCCCGGGCAAGGACCTGTCGGGCATCGACGTGGCCGCGATCGCCCGCGGGTACGGCGTCTTCGCCCAGCGCCTGCACCAGGCCACGGAGCTCGCGGGTGCGATGGACAAGGCGAGAGCCCACGGCGGGCCCGCGCTGATCGAGATCATGACCGACCCGGACTACCTCGGCCCCTGACGACGGCCGGTGGCACGGCCCCGATGGCGCGGCCCTCCGGGGCCGCGCCATCGTTCACTCCCTTTACTCCTCGACGCGCCGTGCGCCGCGGTGCCAGGCCAGGGCGCGTCCCTCGACCCAGAGCAGCAGGCTGTTGAACGTGTATCCGATGATGCCGAGCAGCACGATGGCCGACCACATGTCGGGCAGCTCGAAGGAGTCCTTGGCGGTATAGAGCGTGTAGCCGATGCCGTCGGTGCCACCGATCATCTCCGAGATCACCATCAGGATGATCGACATCGACAGGCTGACCCGAAGGCCCGCGAAGATCTTTGGCGCGGCAGACGGAATGATGATCATTCGCAGCCGCTGGAAACGCGTCAGCGCGAACACCTTGGCGGTCTCCAGTTGCAACGGCTCGACCGTTCGCGCGCCGTCGATGGCGTTGAGCAGAATCGGCCAGATCACGCCAAAGACGATCACCGCGAGTCGCATCGTCGTGCCCAGTTTGAACAGCACGATGAACACCGGGATGAGTGTCGGTGAAGGAATGGCGCGGCCGAACTGGATCAGCGGGTCGACGTAGTCGAGCATGCGCCGGGAACGGCCGAGCAGCACACCCAGTGCGACACCGACCACGACGGCCAGCAGCCAGCCGCCCAGCATCCTCTCCAGACTGGGCAGGATGTTGTCGGTCGCCGCCGACGTGAGGAAGACATGGTTCGCCGGCCCGGTCAGCCACAGGTGGTACATCCGCGAGAAGATCACGGTCGGGGCGGGAAAGAACAGCTTGTCGTCCTCGGGCACGGCGACGTAGGTCGCGAGCTGCCACAGCCCGACCGCCACCGCGAAGACGGCCCAGCGCAGCGCGATGCCGCTGGCCCCGGAACGGCCGAACGGACGGGCGCCTCGCCGTACCCCCGGAATGGACGCGGTCGTGGTGCCGGCGGTCATGCCTGCCTCCCGAGACGCTCGAAGTGCCAGCGGAACAGGCGTCGTTCCAGATAGCGCATGCTGAGGTCGATGAGGAACCCGAGCAGGCCCGCGATCCCCGCGGCGGCGAACACGACGTCGGCCTGGCCGGCGTCGGCGCTGGCGTTGAGTATGAAGATCCCGATGCCGTGCTCTCCGCCGCCGGCGATCAGCTCTGTGCTGATCGTGACGATGAGGGCGATCGATGACGCCACCCGGATCCCGGTCGCCACGAACGGCGCGACGTTGGGGAGCGCGATGCGGGCGAGGATCGCGAAGCGGCCGAGGCCGAACGAGCGCGCCATCTCGCGGGCGACCGGGTCGACGTCGCCGACGGCGTAGATCGTGTTGATCAGGATCGGCCAAAGGGCGGCGTACGCGGCCAGGATCTGCTCGATCTTGCCCTGCTCGGCCACCATCAGAATGACGAGCGGGATCAGGGCCACCGCGGGAATGGGGCGAAGGAACTCGATCAGCACCCGTACCGCGGAGTTGACGAACGGCAGGCTGCCGAGCACGAGCCCGCTGGGCACGGCGATCAGAGCGGCGATGAGAAGGCCGATCCCCCACGCCTTCAGGGTGAAGCCGATGTCCTGGAGAAAGCCGCCGTTCGTCACCAGGTCCCCGGCCCGGCGCAGCACGGTCGACGACGGCGGCAGGTACGCGCGGTCGACCAGTCCGATCCGGCCCAGGACCTCGCCGATGAGCAGAAACACCAGCACGCCGATGATTCCGCGGATGACGCGCGCGCGGCCCGGCGACGAGGGCCGTAGCCCACCACCTCGCGGTTTCGCGACGGGCGGCCGGGTATCCGCGTTCGGATCCGTGGCCGTGGCAGGAGTCCTGACACTGCGGTCAGCCAATGAACACTCCCTGGGGGCTCGGGGGTATGAGCACCGGCCTGACGTGCGCGGAAATGGCGATATCGCGCCGAACGGCGCCGTTCCGAGCCGGCGTCCGCCGGATGCCGCCCCCTGGTCTGGCGGCGAGGCGAACCTATCCTAATGTCGGGATACGGACCATTAGCCCTGAGGATTCCGGGCAATGGTGCCTACACCCTGGGTAGTCGCGGTGAGATGACCAGCCGTGACGGCGAAATCCCCGGAGCCGTTGTAACGGGCAGGTCGCCGCCTATGTACTCCCCGTGATCAACAGCTCTCGGTTCGATCTCGTTGGGACGGTGAGTAGCCGCATGCTCTTGCCGTCCGGTCCGGTGGCGACAATGATGTTGGCCGCATTCACGCGGGCCCCCGCCTTCTGGGCGGGATGGCCTTGTGCGAAACCGAGGAAAAACTAGATAGATGGGACATAAGACCGCTTCGGATATATGCTGTCGGTTCCGTTTTGGACAGCGTGACCACTCTGTGTCGCAGGTAACCGTACAAGGGTGGCGCGTCCCACCTCCCGTCGGTTGTTTGCACCGTTCCGCAGGGGGTCCAAGACGGGTTTGATTCGGTGAGATGCAGCGGAAGGTAGCGTGGACAGCGACGGAGAACGACCGCGGCCGAGCGTCGCGGACCCTTCCCAGCCGACCGGTGAAACCACGGACCACGGGTCCCGGTCGACCATGCGGCGCTTCGGGCTTCGCAACTGGAAGGTGTCCGCACGGCTCATCGCGCTCATCGTCATCCCGACGATCGTGGCCGGTGTGCTTGCGGGTCTGCGCGTCAACAGTGCCCTGGCCAACGCGTCGACGTTCGGCCGGATCGAGCAACTGGGCTCGCTGGGGGACAAGCTGAGTGTGCTGACGCACGCCCTCGAGGGCGAGCGTGACATGACGGCGCTCTATGTGGCCTCCCACGGCACCAGCGTGAGCAAGTCCGATCTGCAGAAAGTCGAGGGCAAGGTCGACGTCGCGGTACGCGAGGTACGCGCGCAGGCCGGCACCATCGACGACTCTTACTCCGCCCTCGCGCGTACGCAGGTGCGGGACATCCTGAACCGCCTGGACCAGCTGCCCGGACTACGGCAGCAGGCCACCCAGAGCGCGCTTCCCCCCGAAGCGACGGTCGACAAGTACAGCGAGTTCGTCAGCGACATCCTGAACTTCGACGAGCTGATCGCCGCGAACAGCTCGGACTCCGACCTGTCGGAGTCCGCGCGTTCCTTGTCCTCCCTCGCCCAGGCGAAGGAGGACAGCTCCAAGGAGCGCGGTTACCTCGCCGTGGCCCTGGCGACCAAGAGGTTCCAGCCCGGCACGTACGCGGAGTTCCAGGCCGCCCGGTCCCAGCGTGACACCGACCTCGCCCAGTTCCAGGCGTCCGCCACTCCGGCGCAGTCGCAGCTGTACCTCGACACGGTCGCCGGGCCCGAGGTCGACCGGGCGGAGCTGATCCGTCAGCAGGCCATCAACGCGGCCGGCAAGTCGCCCGAGCTGTCGCTGGACGGCACGGAGAACCCCAACCCGAACCTGTGGTTCAACGACATGACGGTCCGCTCCGACAAGATGCGCGTCGTCGAGGACCAGCTCGTCCACTCGATCCTCGCCAAGAGTCATGACCTGAAGACGCAGGCACAGCGGTCGGCCGCGCTCGTCGGCGGCCTCCTGCTCCTCGTCCTGCTGCTCGTGGTGGCGGCGGTCGTGGTCGTCGCGCAGTCCCTCGTACGCCCGCTGCGCCGGCTGCGTACCGGCGCGCTGGACGTGGCAGGTACCCGGCTGCCCGACTTCGTCCGCAGGCTGCGTGAGCCCGACGTCGAACAGGTCGGGTTCGAGGTCGAGCCGATCGACGTCCGCTCCACCGATGAGATCGGTGAGGTCGCGCGGGCCTTCGACGAGGTCCACCGCGAGGCCGTGCGCCTGGCGTCCAACGAGGCGCTGCTGCGAGGCAACGTCAACGCGATGTTCGTCAACCTCTCCCGGCGCAGCCAGTCGCTGATCGAGCGCCAGCTGCGGCTGATCGAGGATCTCGAGCAGAGCGAGCAGGACTCCAGCCGCCTGGACAGTCTCTTCAAGCTCGACCACCTGGCGACCCGAATGCGCCGCAACGGTGAGAACCTCCTCGTCCTCGGCGGCCAGGAGCAGGCGCGGCGGTGGAACAAACCGGTCGCCCTGGTGGACATCGTTCGCGCCTCGCTGTCCGAGGTCGAGCAGTACGAGCGGATCACCCTGCGGATCCAGGACGACGTCTCGGTCACCGGCCGGGCCGTCAACGACCTCGTGCACCTGGTGGCGGAGCTGGTGGAGAACTCCACCTCCTTCTCGCCCGAGCACACCAAGGTGGCCGTATCCGGGCACCTGCTCAGTGGTGGCGGCGCCATGCTCCAGATCTCCGACAGCGGGGTCGGCATGTCGCCCGAGGAGCTCGAAGAGGCCAACTGGCGGTTGGCCAACCCGCCGACGATCGACGTGTCGATCTCCCGGCGGATGGGCCTGTTCGTGGTCGGCAGGCTCGCCCAGCGGCACGGCATCAGGGTCGAGCTGCGGGCCGCGCTGTCCGGTGGTCTCACCGCGTTCGTCATCCTCGCGCCGAACACGATCATGCAGGACGCCGACAATGTCAGGCCCCAGCGCCTCGACTCGGTCATGGGTCCCGCGGACCGCCCGCCGGTCCAGCCGCCCCTCGTACGCGGCGAGATCACCCGGTCGGACGAGCCGGACCGGCCGCCGGTCCCGGATACGCCGCGCGAGCCGGTACGGTCCTCGGGCACCTCGCTGCCCAAGCGCAAGCCGGCTCCGACGTCGCCTCCCGGGCGGGGCTCCGGCCCCACCGCGCCGTCGCGTCCGTCGCGGCCGCAGGGCGCGCCGCCCTCGGCCAGGCCGTCCGTCCCTCCGCCGAACCAGCCACCGGAACAGCCGATGTCCCGGCCGCAGGTTCAGCCACAGGCGGCAGGCTCGGGGTTCGGTGAGACCCGGGCGGTGGGCGAGAACAACGGACGTTCGCCTATCTTCGAGGCAATGCAGTCGGAATGGTTCCAACGGCGTAAGACAGGATCTATGAACCGCGCTGAGTCCCCCCCTCCCAGGGAGTGGTCCTCGCCCGGCGATGAAGGGTGGCGTGCCGCGGAGACGATCCGTGCCCCCGCCACCGGCGGGCAGACCAGCACCGGGTTGCCGAAACGGGTACCCGGAAGCAACCGGATACCCGGATCGGTCGCCCCGGCGGCCAGGTCTGAGCAGAAGCAGCAGCAGCCCGCACCGCAGGCGGCCGCCGCTCCCGCTCCCCGCGCGCCTGAGGCCGAAACCGTGCGGAACCGTTTCGCGAGCTTCCAACAGGGCGTACGTAAGGGTCGCGCCGCGATCCAGCCCGAAGATGATGAACGGGAGAACCAGTGAACAGCCGCCAGGACCTCAGTTGGCTGGTGACGACATTCGTCGAACGCGTCCCTCGCGTCGCGCACGCCGTGGTGGTCTCCTCCGACGGTCTGCCAATGGCGTACTCGGAAGGCTTCCCGGCGGACCGCGTCGACCAGCTCGCCGCGATCGCCTCGGGATTGACCAGCCTCACCCAGGGGGCCGCCCGGATCTTCGAGGGCGGCGCCGTTACGCAGACCCTCGTGGAGATGGAGCGAGGCCTGCTGTTCGTGATGGCGATCAGTGATGGTTCCGTGCTCGGCGTCCTCGCCGCACCTGACTGCGATATGGGATTGGTGGCCTACGAAATGGCACTGCTCGTCGAGCGCGTTGGCCGGGTGCTGACACCCGCGCTGCGTGCAGAACCCGGGATCGGTTAAGGGTGGACGGCGGCAGGTACGGAAACTACGGGTTCGGCTCCCTGCCCGGGTCGAACCCAGGTCCGCACCGAGACCCGCCGCCGGGGCCGCCCTCGCCGCCCTCGGAGACGGGAGACTCGAGTTCGCTGGTCCGGCCGTACGCGGTCACGGGCGGGCGCACCAAGCCGCGGTACGACCTGCCGATCGAGGCACTCATCTCGGTCGCGCCGTACCCGCGACACGACCTGACGACTCTCACCCCCGAGTACAAAGCCATCATCGATCTGTGCCGTAACTGGCGTTCGGTGGCGGAAGTGTCGGCTCTGCTCAGATTGCCGCTCGGCGTGACTCGTGTGCTCATCGCGGACATGGCGCATGAAGGTCTGCTGCGGCTGCATCAGTCTCCCTTCACTGAGGGGCAGCCTGACCTCCAGCTGCTGGAAAGGGTTCTCAGTGGACTTCGCAAGCTCTAATCCGGGTGCCTCCCCCGGCATGACCTCGGTCAAGATCATTGTCGGAGGAGGCTTCGGTGTTGGAAAGACGACTTTCGTCGGGTCGGTCTCGGAGATCATGCCGTTGACCACTGAGGCCGTGATGACCTCGGCCAGCACCGACGTCGACGACCTGAGCGCGACGCCGGAGAAGACGACCACGACCGTCGCCATGGACTTCGGTCGCCTCAGTCTCGACCGGGAGCTGATCCTCTATCTGTTCGGAACGCCCGGGCAGCACCGGTTCTGGTTCATGTGGGACGACCTGGTGAAGGGCGCGATCGGAGCCGTCGTCCTCGTGGACACCCGTCGGCTCGCCGACTCCTTCGCCGCGGTCGACTACTTCGAGGAGTCGGGGGTGCCCTTCGTCGTCGGAATCAACGGCTTCGACGGTGTCTACTCCCACGCCATCGAGGACATCCGCGAGGCGCTCACGATCGGCCCGCACGTACCGATCGTGACCTGCGACGCGCGTAACCGCGAGTCGACCAAGGCCACCCTCATCACGCTCGTGGAGCACGCTCTGTCCATGCGCGGCAGGGGTGTCCCCATCAACCACTGATCCCCAGGTGAGCGGCGTGGCGGGCGTCATGCATCATTGATCGTTGTGAACGACTCCGTATCGACGTACTCCTCTTACGTGGCCCTCGGTGACAGCTTCACCGAGGGTCTCGACGATCCGGACCCGGCCGGCGGTTACCGCGGATGGGCCGACCGGCTCGCCGCGCACCTGGCGGCCGCCGACGGGGACCTGCGCTATGCCAACCTCGCCGTACGCGGCCGGTTGCTGCGCCAGGTGGTCGCCGAGCAGGTCCCCCGCGCGATCGAGCTGCGCCCGGACCTGATCAGTTTCTCCGCGGGCGGCAACGACCTCCTGCGCCCGCGTACGGATCCGGACGCGCTCGCCGAGGTCATGGAGGACGCCGCCCGGCGGCTGCGGGAGACCGGTGCCGACGTGGTGATGTTCACCTCCTTCGACACGCGGGGCGTGCCGGTGCTGCGCCGCGTCCGCGGCAAGCTGGCGATGTACAACCTGCACGTACGCTCTATCGCCGACCGGTACGGCTGCCGGCTGGTGGACCTGTGGTCGATGCGCCTGCTGCTCGACCCCCGTGCCTGGGCCCAGGACCGGCTGCACCTGTCGCCGGAGGGGCACCGGAGGGTGGCGCTGGCCATCGCCGAGATTCTGGGTGTCCCGGCCACCGATGACTGGCGCGAGCCCTGGCCGGTCGCACCGCCCGTCGGCTGGCTGAGCTCGCGCCGGAGCGACCTGGAGTGGGCGCGGACGTACTTCCTGCCCTGGATCCAGCGCCGCCTGCAAGGCCGGTCGTCCGGAGACGAGGTCACCGCCAAGCGGCCGGACCTCCACCCGTTCTGAGGCGGCTCTGAGTCTGGGGCGTTTCGGGAACGGGCTTGACTCGGGGCCTTCCGGGATGAGATGACAACGTTGTCGTCCTGAACGTCAGTCAATCCCGTCTCCAGCAGTCGCCTCAGAGAGGACCCATGCGGCCGACCATGCGTGACGTCGCCCGGCAGGCCGGCGTGAGCCTCAAGACCGTCTCTCGTGTCGTCAACGGCGAGGACGGGGTACGGCCGGACACCACCGAGAAGGTCAACGCCGCCATCTCGGCTCTGGGCTTCCGCCGGAACGACATCGCGCGTGCGCTGCGGGGTGGAAAGCGGACCCGCAGCCTCGGGCTCGTCATCAAGGACGTCGCCAACCCCTTCTACTCCCTGATCGCCCGGGGGGTGGAAGAGGTCGCACGGACGAACGACCTGCTGGTGATCTCCGGGTGCTCGGACGAGGACCCGGCCCGCGAACGCCACCTCATCCGCTCCCTGTGCGAGCGCCGCGTCGACGGCCTGCTGGTCGTGCCCTCGGGCAGCGATCACCGCTATCTGATCCCGGAGATCAACATGGGCACGCCGGCGGTGTTCATCGACCGGCCGCCTGAGGACGCCCTGCAGGCCGATGTCGTCCTCATCGACAACGCGGGCGGCGCGCGGGCGGCCGTCACGCACCTGATCGAGCACGGTCACCGCCGCATCGCCTGCCTGGTCGACCTGCCCGGGATCTTCACCGCGCGCGAGCGCCGCCGCGGCTATGACGAGGCCCTGCACGAGCATGACGTGCCCGTGGACGAGTCGCTGATCCGTGTCGGCCAGCACGACGTGGCGGGCGCGGAGTCCGCGATGGCCGAGCTGCTCGCCCTCGGAGACCCGCCGACCGCGGTCTTCACCGGCAACAACCGGCTCACCGTCGGCGCGCTGCGCGCCATCCAGGCCGCCGGCGCCGGCACGGCGCTCGTCGGCTTCGACGACCTGGAGCTCGCCGACATGCTGGCGACTCCGGTCACCGTCGTGGCGCACTACCCGGCCGAGATGGGCCGCCGCGCCGCCGGCCTGCTGTGCCGCCGCATGGCCGGCGAGGAACTGCCGCCACAGCGCGTGGTGCTGCCGACCCACCTGATCGTCCGCGGCTCCGGGGAGCTGCCGCCGCCCTGACCGAGCCTGACCGAGGAAGGTGCACATTGACGGATCCGCTGCTGGAGGCACGAGGCGTCACGAGGCGCTTCGGTCACGTCCAGGCCCTTCGCGGGGCCGCGTTCACCGCCCACGCGGGTGAGGTCGTCGCGCTGATCGGCGACAACGGCGCCGGTAAGAGCACTCTGGTCAAGGCGCTGGCCGGCGCGCTGCGCCCGGATTCGGGGGAGATCCTGCTGGACGGCCGCCCGGTGCACCTGGGTGACCCGGTCGCCGCCCAGCGGTTAGGCATCGAGACCGTCTACCAGGACCTCGCCCTCGCCCACGACCTGGACGCCGCCGCCAACCTCTTCCTCGGCCGCGAGCTGACCCGCTTCCCGTTCCTCAACCTCTTGGACCGGGCGGCGATGCGCCTGCGGGCGACGGAGGCGTTCGAGGAGCTCGGCATCCGGCTGCCCGACATGTCCGCCCCGGTACGGCAGCTGTCCGGCGGTCAGCGGCAGTGCGTCGCCGTGGCACGCGCCGTGGCGTGGGCGTCGCGGATCGTGTTCATGGACGAGCCGACCGCCGCGCTCGGGGTGGTCCAGCGGGGGCAGGTCCTCGACCTGATCCGCCGCGTACGGGACCGGGGGGTCACGGTCGTGCTGATCAGCCACAACATGCCCGAGGTGCTCGCCGTCGCCGACCGGGTGGAGGTGCTGCGGCTCGGCCGCAGGGTGGCGAGGTTCACCGCCGCGGACACCTCGGTGGAGGAACTCGTGTCGGCCATGACCGGCGGACTGGACCAGGAGGACGCGGCATGACCACCACCGCCACCGAGGCGCATGAGGACACGACGCAGGCCGGGAGGGTGCTCACCCTCCTGCGCTCCAACACGCTGTGGACACTGGCCGTGCTGGTCGCGCTGTTCCTGTTCTTCGCCGTGCTCAGGCCGGCCGAGTTCGCCAGCACGTTCAACATCCGCAACGTGGCGACCGACTCGGCGATCCTGCTCGTCCTGGCGGTCGGCATGACGTTCGTGATCGTCACCGCCGGGATCGACCTGTCGGTCGGCTCGATCCTGGTGTTCTCCGGGGTCGTGCGGCCAAGACGATGGTGGCGCTGGGCGGCACGACCGCCGGCTGGGGAGCCATCCTTCTCGGAGCGCTGGCGGGCGCCGGCTCGCCGCCCAGACGCTCGCCAAGCAGATCGGCGACAAGGGCAAGGTCATGGTGCTGGCGCCCACGAGGGGCATCGCCACGACCGACGACCGGGTGACCGGCTTCAAGGAGGAGATCGCCGAACACCCCGGTATCCGGATCGTCTCCGAGCAGTACCCGGGCGACGACGCGGGCAAGGCCACCGAGCTGGTCAACGGCGAGCTGTCCAAGAACCCGGACCTGGCCGGCATCTTCGCCTCGAATCTGGTCACCGGTGAGGGTTCGGGAGCATCGCTGAAGCAGGCCAAGAAGGTCGGCTCGGTGAAGCTGGTCGAGTTCGACGCCAGCCCCAAGCAGGTCGAGGACCT
>DASQPY010000716.1:0-3186 GCA_035643735.1 Actinoallomurus sp.
GGGTTACGTGCGGCTCGTCGCCGACGAGGGGCCGCCGATGGCGGCCCTGCTGAAGCCGCTGACGAAGCAGCTCCCGGCCGGCGGCCACGTCCGGCGGCTGCTGGTCGCGGCGACCAGGACCGGGCACCAGCCCGGCCGGCCGGCGGCGCTCGTCGAGCCGCTGAGCGACCGCGAGCTCGACGTGCTCCGGCTGCTCGGCACCGACCTCGACGGGCCCGACATCGCCCGCGCCCTGTCCGTGTCGCTGAACACGATGCGCACGCACACCAGGAACATCTACGCCAAGCTCGGGGTGACCAGCCGGCGGGCCGCCGTTCGCCAGGCGCACGACCTGAACCTGCTGCCAGGCCCGCGCCGCGGCTGACGATCTCGCCCGCAGGCCCGCGAACTTTCACCACCCCGCTCACCAGGTGTGGTGATGACCCCTCACCACATCGACGGCCATCTTTCGACGTGTTCCACCGAGCACCGCACCCGCCTCCGGCGGACCGGTCCGGACACGGCGAAGGAGGCGACGAGCGTGAGTTCTGCCCAGGAGCCGGACCGGTACGAGATCCGCGTGAAGGGACACCTCGCCGACCGCTGGGCCGCCTGGTTCGACGGCATGACCCTGACGCGGCAGGCCGACGGCACCACCGTTCTCGACGGCCCGGTCGCCGACCAGTCCGCACTCCACGGCCTGCTGCGCAAGGTCAGCGACCTCGGCCTACCGCTCGTGTCCGTCACCCCCACCGCTGGCATCCGGACGCCGACCGCGGCCGACCTGCCGCACCCCTTCGACGACGACGACCTGTGAAGGAGCACACCATGACCACCGACACGCGCACCGTGCACACCACGACGACCACCGGGCAAACCTCCGCACGCCGGCGGATGGAGCCCACGAGGAAGATCGCCCTCGCCGGCGGCATCGCCTACCTCGTCACGTTCGCCGCCTCGATCCCGCAGCTGAAGCTGTTCGCGGACGTCATCGCCGACCCGACCGGATACATCAGCAACCCGGGCAGCAACGCGGCCGTGCAGTGGGGCTCGGTGCTCGAGTTCATGACGGCCGCCTCCGGCGTCGCCACAGCCGTCGTGTTGTATCCGATCACCAGGCGGGTCAGTCGCACCGCCGCGATCGGGTTCGTCACCTCCCGCGTCGTCGAGGCAGCACTCATCCTGGTCGGCGTCGTCAGCATCCTGTCGGTCGTGACCCTGCAGCACCACTTCGCCGGCGCCACCGGGGCGCAGGCGCAGGCGCTCGGCGTCACCGGGGAGTCCCTGGTCGCGATGCGCCAATGGACGTTCCTGCTCGGCCCGGGCGTCATGGCCGGCGTGAACGACCTGCTGCTCGGCTACATCCTCTACCGGTCCGGGCTCGTCCCCCGCCCCATGGCGATCATCGGCCTCGTCGGTGGCCCCCTCATCCTGCTCTCGGACGTCGCGACGATCCTCGGCGTCTGGGGGCAGGTCTCCACGGCCGGCTTCCTCTTCGGTCTCCCCGTCGCCGTGTTCGAGTTCTCCGTCGGCGTCTACCTGACGGTCAAGGGCTTCCGGCCCGCGGGGCTCGCCGCCCTCGACGCGCCGTCCGGCTCGACCCCTGGCGCGGTCGCCGTGGCCTGACGTCGATGCGCTCTCACCAGCAGCTGGGCGGCCCATCCACGCGGATGGGGCGCCCAGCTGTCGGTGTTCACCTGACCCGTCTCACGGGCAGGATGGCGAACGCCCCGAGAACGGCGCAGAACCCGGCGACGGTGTACAGGACGCCGTAGCTGCCGCCGCCGACGGCCAGAACGGCCGGGGCGATCGCGGGCGCGATGGTGAAGGGAAGCGCCCCGGCGATGTTGAACACGCCCAGATCCTTGGCGACGGTGTCCTCGTCCGGGAGCACCTGCGTCACGAGCGCGAGGTCGACGGCGACGTAGACGCCGAATCCGAGCCCGCTGACGGCCATGCCGACGAGAAAGCCGTTGAGGTCGGTGGCGGCGGCGAGCACGAAGAGCGCGAAGCCGTACACGATCGACGCCACCAGGACGAAGACCTTCCGTCGGCCCGTCCGGTCGGACAGCCGGCCGCCGACGAGGGAAGCGAGGACGACGAGGACGGACTGGACCAGCGTGCCGAGGAAGATCTGTTGTGGCACGTCGGCCTCGGCGCTGCCGAGCTTGGTCAGCAGGTAGTAGGCCTGGTACGTGGCGAGAAAGGCGTACGCCAGCACGAACAGGAAGCGGCTGACGAAGGCCCAGGCGAAGTCGGGGCTCTTCCGGGGGTCGACGTAGAACGTGGCCGCGAACTGCCGGAGCGACCACGACGGCTTGTCCGCGGCCGCAAGCCGGCGGTCGTCGAGGACCGCCGCGAACAGGAGGATGAAGAACCCGCCTACGACGCACGGAGCGAGGAACATCGCGAGCAGATTGCCGGTGAACAGCTTGACCAGGAACGTGGCGACCACGGACGCGATCGGCGTACAGACACCCAGGACACCGGCCATCATGCCGCGCTGAGCCTCGGGCACCTGGTCCGGCAACACCGCCAACATCGCGGCGAGAACCGCGTTGAAGAGAAGCTGGGCCATGCACCACCCGATGAGGACGACGGGGATCGTCGGCGCCAGCGCGACCACGAGGATCCCCAGGGACCCGCCGAGCAGACCGATGACCATCCACGGCCGTCGCATTCCCCACGGCGAGGCGGTGCGGTCGCTCATCCTGCCGAAGAACGGGTTCCCGACGATCGTCAACAGGGCGCCGGTTCCGGCGACGAGTGACAAGCTGTTCGGCGCTCGTTCCGTGCCCACGAGCGAGTTCACCTTGAGGGCCAAGGTGACGAGAAGTGGTGCCAGGAACAACAGGCTCGTGCTCAGGAACGCCAACGTGTAGAGGAGGACGAAACTCCACCGGACGCGCTGCGTCACAGGTGTCCCCTCGTGGGACCGGGCCTCTGCTGCGCTTCGCTGCCTCACCGCGTCCGCCGACCGATGCAGGCAGGTGCGCGTGCGCGACGCCTGGAACGGCGAGGACCGGTCATCGCCTCTCCTTCGCGGGAGTCCGAGTATCGCCCTCGCCATGCCTGGCCGCGAAGCACTACTCCGTGGTCGTGCAAAGGGCAGCTCAGCTCAACTTTCTGCCGTAACCCGATCGTGCCGAGAAGCGGACGCGGGTCGCCGACGTCGGCGGAGCCGCTCGGGTCGGCGGACGGCGGCCG
>DASQPY010000717.1:0-5843 GCA_035643735.1 Actinoallomurus sp.
GTCGTCAGCGCCGAGGAACTCCTCGAACGCGCCTGGGACGAAAACACCGACCCGTTCACGACCGTCGTCAAGGTCACCATCAGCAAGCTGCGCGCCAAGCTCGGTGAGCCGCCCGCCATCGTGACCGTTCCCGGAAGCGGGTACCGGCTGTGAGCGGCCCCAGGCTTCCCGCCACGGTGAGGGTACGGCTGACCGCGCTGTACGGCGGGCTGTTCCTCGTCACCACGACCGGCGTGCTCGTCATCGTGAACCTGCTCCTCAAACGCGTCCTGGACCACAAGGTGACGATGATCGCGATCTCGTCGAGAGACGCGCCGGCCCTGCCGGTCGACCGGCCACCGACGCCCGAGCAGGTCCTGATGATCCAGAGAAAGCCGGTGATCCTG
This sequence comes from Actinoallomurus sp., assembly GCA_035643735.1. Classification (GTDB taxonomy): domain Bacteria; phylum Actinomycetota; class Actinomycetes; order Streptosporangiales; family Streptosporangiaceae; genus Actinoallomurus. The sequence continues at coordinate 387 of DASQPY010000717.1, forward strand.
GCCGCGGGTTCGCCCGCGCGTGCTGCCGCCGACCTGCGCAAGACGGTGCTGGACTACCAGTGGGGCGTGACCGTCATCGCGGTGGTCGTGCTCGCGTGCGTCGCGGTGTTCGCCGGATGGTGGCTCGCCGGACGGGTCCTGCGCCCGCTGCACCGCATCACCGCGACGGCACGGCGGCTGTCCCTGTCCAACCTGGATGAGCGGATCGCGCTCGCCGGGCCGCGTGACGAGCTCAAGGAACTGGCGGACACCTTCGACGCGATGCTCGGCCGGCTGGAGCGCGCGGTGGAGAGCCAGCGCAGGTTCATCGCCAACGCCTCACACGAGCTGCGTACGCCGCTGGCGATCCAGCGGGCGGCGATCCAGATCGGCCTGGCGGACGCGTCTCCGGACCAGGTCGCCCGCATGCGCACCGAGTTGCTCGCCGCCAACCGGCGCAGCGAACGGCTCATCGACGGACTGCTCATGCTCGCCCGCGGCGAGCGTGGTCTCGACGCGCGTGAGCCGGTACGGCTCGACGAGGTCGCGCGGGAGGCCGTCGAGCCGCTGCGGGCGATGGCCGCGGCCGGGGGGATCACGATCCGGCTGGAGACGAGGCCGCTCACGGTCGCGGGCGACGCGCTGCTGCTCACCCAGCTCACCATGAACCTCGTGCACAACGCGATCCGCTACAACCACCCCGGCGGGGAGGTGAGCGTCGGCGTCTGCGAGGAACGGGGGCTGACCGTGCGCAACAGCGGCCCTGAGATCGCCGCCCGGCAGGTATTGGAGCTCTTCGAACCGTTCCGGCGCCTGCACGCACCGCGTACCGGCCCGGCGGACGGCGCGGGTCTGGGCCTGTCGATCGTCGCGTCGATCGCACACGCCCACGACGCGACCCTCATCGCCCGCCCCAACCCGGGTGGCGGCCTGGACATCACCGTCAGGCCGCAGGCCCTGACACCAGCGACATGAGCAGAACGCCCGGCCGGGAAACTCCGGCCGGGCGTCGCGCGCAGATTTCTCAGGCCTTCGGCGTCTCCTGGCCGCGCTTGACAATGCCGATCTTGGAACCGAGCCAGACCAGCGGGTCGTACCGGCGGCCGACCACGCGCTCCTTCATCGGGATCAGCGCGTTGTCAGTGATCTTGATGTGCTCCGGGCAGACCTCGGTGCAGCACTTGGTGATGTTGCAGAATCCGAGCCCGAAGTCCTCCTGGGCGATCTGCCGGCGGTCGGCCACGTCCGCGGGGTGCATCTCCAGCTCGGCCACCCGCATGAGGAAACGCGGACCGGCGAAGTGCTCCTTGTTCTCCTCGTGGTCACGGATGACGTGGCACGTGTTGTTGCACAGGAAGCACTCGATGCACTTACGGAACTCCTGGCTGCGCTCGACGTCGACCTGCTGCATGCGGAACTCGCCGGGCTCGACGTCGCCGCCGTCGAAGGACGGGACCTCACGCGCCTTCTCGTAGTTGTACGAGACGTCGGTGACCAGGTCGCGGATCACCGGGAAGGTGCGCATCGGCGTGACGGTGACCGTCTCCTCCTCGGTGAACGTCGACATCCGCGTCATGCACATCAGGCGCGGCCTGCCGTTGACCTCGGCCGAGCACGAACCACACTTGCCGGCCTTGCAGTTCCAGCGGACGGCCAGGTCGGGCGCCTCGGTGGCCTGGAGGCGGTGGATGACGTCGAGGACGACCTCGCCCTCGTTGACCTCGACGTCGTAGTCCTTGAGCTCGCCCTCGCCGCCGTCGCCGCGCCAGACCTTGAACTTCGCCTTGTAGCCCATGTCAGTTCTCCTCAGAGGGGAGCTCGCCCTCGGTCAGGTACTTCTTCAGCTCGTCGACTTCGAAGAGTCCGATGAGGTCCTCCCGCATCGGGTCCATGTCCTGGTGCTTGAGCTCGACGGAGCCGTCACTCAGGCTGCACACGAGGTTGAGCTTGCGCCACTCGGCCGACATCGCGGGGTAGTCGTCGCGGGTGTGCCCGCCGCGGCTCTCCTGACGCTCCAACGCCGCCTTCGCGACGCACTCGGACACGATCACCATGTTGCGCAGGTCGAGGGCCAGGTGCCAGCCCGGGTGGTAGCCACGGCCGCCCTGGACGGAGACGCTCTCGACCCGCTCGCGCAGCTTGCCGAGCGCCTCGATCGCCTGCTCCAGCTCTTCCTCGCGGCGGATGATGCCGACGAGGTCGTTCATCGTCTGCTGGAGCTCCTGGTGGACCGCGTAGGGGTTCTCGCCGCCCTCGCGCTCATACGGCGCCAGTGCCTCGGCCATCGCGGCCTCGACCTCGGCCTCGGGCACCGTGACGGTGACCTCCGAGGCGTACTCCGAGGCGCCCTGGCCGGCCCGTCGCCCGAAGACGAGCAGGTCGGACAGGGAGTTGCCGCCGAGACGGTTGGAGCCGTGCATGCCGCCGGAAACCTCGCCGGCCGCGAACAGGCCGGGGACGAGCGCCGCGGCGGTGTCCGGGTCGACCTCCACGCCGCCCATGACGTAGTGGCAGGTCGGGCCGACCTCCATGGGCTCGGCGGTGATGTCGACGTCGGCCAGCTCCTTGAACTGGTGGTGCATCGACGGCAGCCGCTTGATGATCTGCTCGGGCTTGAGCCGGGAGGCGATGTCGAGGAAGACGCCGCCGTGCGGAGAGCCACGGCCCGCCTTGACCTCGGAGTTGATCGCGCGGGCGACCTCGTCACGCGGCAGCAGCTCGGGTGGGCGCCGGTTGTTGTCGGCGTCCTCGTACCAGCGGTCGGCCTCTTCCTCGGTCGTCGCGTACTTGTCCTTGAAGACGTCCGGGATGTAGTCGAACATGAACCGCTTGCCCTCGGAGTTGCGCAGCACGCCGCCGTCACCGCGGACGGACTCGGTGACGAGGATGCCCTTGACCGACGGCGGCCAGACCATGCCGGTCGGGTGGAACTGCACGAACTCCATGTTGATCAGCGAGGCGCCGGCGAGCAGCGCGAGCGCGTGCCCGTCGCCGGTGTACTCCCAGGAGTTGGAGGTCACCTTGAAGGACTTGCCGATGCCGCCGGTGGCCAGCACGACGGCGGGCGCCTCGAAGACCACGAACTTGCCGGTCTCGCGGATGTAGCCGAACGCGCCGCAGATCTTGCCGTCGGCGTCCTTCAGCAGGCGGGTGACCGTCGTCTCGGCGAAGACCCGCAGCCGCGCGTCGTAGTCGCCGAACTCCTTGTGGTCATCCTGCTGGAGGGAGACGATCTTCTGCTGGCAGGTGCGGATCAGCTCCAGGCCGGTACGGTCGCCGACGTGCGCCAGGCGGGGGTACTCGTGACCGCCGAAGTTGCGCTGGCTGATCTTGCCTTCCTTGGTGCGGTCGAAGAGCGCACCCCAGGCCTCCAGCTCCCAGACGCGGTCCGGCGCCTCCTTGGCGTGCAGCTCCGCCATGCGCCAGTTGTTGAGGAACTTGCCGCCGCGCATCGTGTCGCGGAAGTGGACCTGCCAGTTGTCGTTCGGGTTCGCGTTGCCCATCGCCGCGGCGGCGCCGCCCTCGGCCATGACCGTGTGCGCCTTGCCGAACAGCGACTTGGAGATGATCGCGGTCTTCTTGCCCTGCAGCCGGGCCTCGATCGCGGCGCGCAGGCCGGCGCCACCGGCGCCGATGACCACGACGTCGAACTGCAGCCTTTCGATTTCAGTCACTTGAAGTGGTCCTTAGTTGAAGATCCGCAGGTCGGAGAAGGCCCCGTGCGCGAGGAGCGCGACGTACGCGTCGGTCAGCGCGAGCGTGCCGAGCGTGATCAGCGCGAACTGCCCATGGCGGGTGTTGAGCTTGCTGACCTGCGTCCACATCCAGTAGCGGACGGGAGCCTTGGAGAAGCTCTTGAGCCGCCCGCCCATGACGTGGCGGCACGAGTGGCAGGACAGGGTGTAGCCCCACAGCATGATGACGTTCACCCACAGGATGATCGTGCCGAGCCCGATGCCGAATCCGCCGTCCTTGCCGTGGAAGGCGTTGATCGCATCCCAGGTGTTGACGATGGAGATCAGGCCGGCGATCACCCAGAAGTAACGGTGGACGTTCTGCAGGATCAGCGGGAGACGGGTCTCACCGGTGTACTTGCCCGGGGTCTTGCGCGCCGGGCTCTTGTCCGGCACCGCGCAGGCCGACGGCGACAGCCAGAACGCCCGGTAGTAGGCCTTCCGGTAGTAGTAGCAGGTCAGCCGGAATCCCAGCAGGAACGGCAGCGAGATCAGCGCGTACGGAATGAAGAACGGCAGGTGCGCCGGGACGAACCTGCCGAAGTCCGCCGCTCCCGGCGGGCACGCCTTGCTGACGCACGGAGAGTAGAAGGGCGTCAGATAGTGATACTTCTCCACCCAGAAGCTGCTGCCCATCATCGACCGCACCGTCGCGTACACGACCCAGGCCGTGAAGAACGCGAACGTCGTGAGCGGACTGAGCCAGTAGCGGTCCTTGCGTAGGGTGCGCGCCGGGATCTGGGCCCGATCCTTGGACGGCGCGTCCACCGTTGTCTGCGTCATGCGGGAATCTCCATCGAAGGCACACCACCTGGGAGGGCTGCCTGGTGCTCGAGCCTCTCCTCTGATCAGGGGCGCTCATACGTTATTAGGCAGTTGTCACGAGCACGATACGAGTCGCGGTCACCGAATGTGAAACTCCCCACTAACCCGTGGGCAGGCAGCGGCGTTTGCGGTCAATCGACCCCGGATCTCCTTGTGTGAATTATCAAGCTGTATGTGATGGTTTCACGTCTCGTGTCCGGTCGTGTAGGTGGGGTGCGAAGGTCGGGCCGCTCCCTTCGCGGGAACGCCACACGAGGCGCTTGCGCCTCACTACGATGCGGGGCCAGAAACTGAGATGTCTGTGACGGGAGTGTCGATGCGGGGCCGGAGTGCCTTCGGACCGGGAGCCTACGTCGTACGTCATGCCTGGTGGGGGCCTATCGTCCCGGCCGTGGTCGGGGCGGCGCTCATCGCCGGGTTCGTGATCGGCGTGACCGGGCATCCGGCCCGCCTGAACTGGCGTCCGGGCTCCCACCTGAACCCCTGGGACTGGATCGTGTACGGCGCGCAGTGGCTGATGCCGCTCGCCGGCCTGGGCCTGCTCGTCTTCGCCGCCGTCGCCCTGCGCCGGGTGGCCGGCGGGGCGGTGGCCTTCGCGGTCGCCGAGCGGGGCGTGTACTGGTGCCCGTCGGGCCGGCCCGCCAAGGGCGAGTGGTTCGACTGGGAAGAGGTCACCGCGATCGAGTTCCACTCGGCCGAGGGCGGCTCGGCCGGCCGCGGCGCCGTCGCGCTGCGCGGCTACGCGCCCGAGCGCGACGACCGCCCGCGCCTGGTCTCCACCCGGCTCGGCGGCTGGCGGATCGCCCCGAGGCGGCTCGGCCGGGCGCTGCGGGAGTTCGCCCCTGACGTGGAGGTCATCTCCGGCTGACGCCACGGAGACCCGCATGGCCGGGCGCCATGCGGGTCTTCACGACGATCG
>DASQPY010000718.1:0-2134 GCA_035643735.1 Actinoallomurus sp.
GAGCCAGATCGGGCGCCAGTCGTGGAGCTCGTGGTAGCGGCGGAGGGTGGAGATCGCCGACAGCCAGGCTGTCCAGCTCGGGTAGGGCGGCGATGCGGGGTCGAAGCCGCTCAGCCCGAATCTCAGCAGCGTCCCGTCGCCGTGGTCTTCCAGCTCCCAGGTCGCGATGCCGGAGTCCTCCTCCAGGGACAGCAGGCGACCGGGCTCCACCGCGCGCACGGTGCCGGTCGGACCGCCGCCGACGGCCCAGGTTCCGCCGGCGTACGGCTCCAGCTCGACCGGCAGGCCGAACCACCGGCTGAACTCCCCGGCGTCGGTGAGCGAGCCGGACACGGCCTCGCGGGGCGCACCGATGGCAAGCTCCGTGCGCAGGTCACGCGCGGTGTAGTCGCATCTTGGCGTGGTCGGGCGGCCCAAGAGGTGGTCGGTGAGGTTCCCGAGTGCCAGCGACCAGAACACCGTCAGTACGAGGCCGCTGGGGTATCCGGCGTAGGTGCCCCCGAAGCAGGTCTGGGACAACGTCACGACGGTGGAGTCCGCGTCCTCCTCCGCCAGGAACACCTCGACGACGGTCTCCTCGCCGTTCAGCTCCCAGGAGAAGCGCAGCGCCCGGTCGTCGAGGTGCAGCAGCCGCTGGCGGGGATCCTCGCCCTGCGGCGTGTGGCGACCCCAGAACGCGTACCGGCCAGGGGGCTCGGCCTCCGCGTGCTCGGCCAGCCAGTGCCGCAGCGCCGCGGCGTCGGTCCATGCGCGCCGGGCCGCCCCGATGGGGGCGGGCAGCCAGGCGCGCAGCCGGATCGAGTCGGTCATCGGGTCAGCCGGCCTGCAGCTTGGCGAGCAGCTCGCCCATCCGCTCGTGGGAGTCGTGCACGCCGTGCTCCATGCCGGAGGCGACCATCCCGTCGCGGTCCTCGACCGACTGGAAGCTGGAGACCGTACGCGCCAGCGTCCGGCCGTCGCGCTCCACCAGGGTGAGCGTCTCCATGGCGACATGGCCCGGCATTCCCTCGAACTCAAAGGTCTGCACGGTGCCGTCCGGCGAGGGCATGCCGTGGAAGACGCCGTGGAAGCCGAACTCGTTGCCGTCGGCGTCCGTGGAGATGTAGCGCCACTTGCCGCCATCGCGCACGTCGTACTCCTCGATCTTCATGGTCAGGTCGCGCGGGCCCATCCACTGCACGATCAGCTCGGGGTCGGTGTACGCGCGGAACACCAGGTCGCGCGGTGCGTCGAACTCCCGCTCGATGATGATCTGCGGGATGCCGGGCTCAGCGGTGATCTGTGTCTTGCTCATCGTCTTCTCCCTCTTTCGGTGCCGCCGTGTCGCGGCCGCCCATGCCTTGCAGGGCCGCGAGCAGCTCGTCCAGCCGCTCGTGGCTCTCGTCCCAGAACCGCTGGTAGCGGGTCAACCAGGTGGTCACCTCGCGGAGGGGTTCGGGCTCCAGATGACTGAGCCGCGCGGTCGCCCGGCGGGTGCGCGAGATGAGTCCGGCGTTCTCCAGCACCTTGAGGTGCCGTGAGACCGCCGGCTGGGACATCTTGAACGGTGCCGCGAGCTCGGCCACGGTCGCGTCGCCTTCGGTCAGCCGCGTGAGGATCGCGCGGCGGGTGGGGTCCGCGAGCGCTCCGAACACGAGGCTGAGCCGATCGACCGTCATTCATAACCACCTTGTTTTAGAAAGAACGTGTTAAGAATGCGGGCGCACGTGTCCGCTGTCAAGAGCTTCGGAAAATCGGCCGCGGCCGGTCGGGCGCCTGGATCAGCCGAGGTGCTTCACGCGCTCGATCACGCCGGGGGACGCGTCGTTCGTACGGGCCAGGTAGTCCAGGATCACTTCGAGCTGCTCGTCGCTGTACGTCTCGAGGAGCCCGCCGTAGATCTCGGCGACGGGCTGGAACCGGGCGCCGAGCTCCGTGACCGGAGTGTCCTGGGTCGCCTCCACGATGACGCGCCGGCGATCCGCCTCGTCGCGGCGGCGGCGCACCATGCCGGCCTTCTCGAGGCGGTCGATGACGGCGGTGATCGCGCCGCCCGTGGTGAGGAACATCGCCTCCGCGAGCTGGCCCGGGGTCATCGGGCCGCGGAGCTGGAGCAGGTTGATGCACTGCATGTCGGTGACGTTGATGCCCGACC
>DASQPY010000719.1:0-2576 GCA_035643735.1 Actinoallomurus sp.
CATCGCGCGCCGGTCCGGTAAGGACATGTGATGACGGCCCCGACCCACCAGGTGCCGCGGCTCAAGCAGCGGTACGTGGACGAGATCGCGCCCGGGCTGCGCGAGCAGTTCGCGTACGACAACGTCATGCAGATCCCGGGCGTCGTCAAGGTCGTCGTCAACATGGGCGTCGGCGAGGCGGCCCGGGACGCGAAGCTGATGGACGGCGCGGTGCGCGACCTGACCGCGATCACCGGCCAGAAGCCGCTCGTGCAGCGGGCCCGGAAGTCCATCGCGCAGTTCAAGCTGCGCGAGGGCATGCCGATCGGCGCCAAGGTGACCCTGCGCGGCGACCGGATGTGGGAGTTCCTGGACCGGCTGCTGTCGATCGCGCTCCCGCGCATCCGCGACTTCCGCGGGCTGTCGCCGGACCAGTTCGACGGCAACGGCAACTACACGTTCGGTCTCACGGAGCAGTCGATGTTCCACGAGATCGACATGGACCGGGTGGACCGGCAGCGCGGGATGGACATCACCGTGGTCACCACCGCCCGCAACGACGAGGAAGGGCGCGAGCTGCTGCGGCGGCTCGGGTTCCCGTTCCGCACCGAGGCGGCACCCCAGCCGACCATCATCACCCGCGGCCGGCGCCGCTAGGAGCTGAGACATACATGGCGAAGAAGGCACTGGTCGTCAAGGCCAGTCGCAAGCCGAAGTACGCGGTCCGTGCGTACACCCGCTGCCAGCGCTGCGGGCGTCCCCGTGCGGTCTACCGGGTGTTCGGCCTCTGCCGGATCTGCGTCCGGGAGATGGCCCACGCCGGGGAGCTGCCCGGCGTCACCAAGTCAAGCTGGTAGCAGCACCCCCAACCACACGGTGGGCGACTTCGCCGCAGGCCCTGGCGGGGAACCACGGCGAGAAGGGCAAGACCAACCATGACCATGACCGATCCGATTGCGGACATGCTGACGCGGATCAGGAACGCCAACTCGGCGTACCACGACACCGTCGTCATGCCGCACTCGAAGCTCAAGGCACACGTGGCCGAGATCCTCCAGCAGGAGGGCTACATCGCCGGCTGGTCGGTGGCCGACGCACCGGACGACGCGCCGGGCAAGATCCTCACGATCGACCTGAAGTACGGGCCGAACCGGGAGCGCTCGATCGCCGGGCTGCGCCGGGTCTCCAAGCCCGGCCTGCGGGTGTACGCCAAGGCCAACGGGATGCCCAAGGTCCTCGGTGGCCTCGGCGTCGCGATCATCTCGACGTCGACCGGCCAGCTGACCGACCGGCAGGCGACCAAGCGCAGGATGGGCGGGGAAGTCCTCGCCTACGTCTGGTAGGGGAGGGAAACCGATGTCGCGTATCGGCAGGCTTCCGGTCCCCGTCCCCACGGGCGTGGACGTTCAGATCGACGGTCAGCGGATCGTGGTCAAGGGACCGAAGGGCGAGCTGTCGCACACCGTGGTGGAGCCGATCTCGGTGTCCCGTGGCGAGGACGGCGCGCTCGTGGTGAGTCGCCCGAACGACGAGCGGGAGTCCCGTTCGCTGCACGGGCTGTCCCGGACGCTGATCAACAACATGGTCGTCGGGGTGACCCAGGGCTACTCGAAGACCCTGGAGATCGTCGGCACCGGCTACCGGGTCCAGGCCCGCGGCCGGGACCTGGAGTTCGCGCTCGGCTTCAGCCACCCGGTGCCGGTCCCGGCCCCGGAGGGCATCACCTTCCGAGTGGAGGCGCCGACCCGGTTCGTGGTCGAGGGCATCGACAAGCAGCAGGTGGGCGAAGTCGCGGCGAAGATCCGCAAGCTGCGCAAGCCCGACCCGTACAAGGGCAAGGGCGTGCGCTATCAGGGCGAGGTCATCCGCCGCAAGGCTGGGAAGACGGGCAAGTGACGATGACGACCACGAAGTCAACCGGCAGCACGGTCTCGCAGCAGCGGCGGGTGGCGCGACTGCGCCGGCACGTGCGGCTGCGCAAGAAGATCCGGGGTACGGCGAACCGGCCGCGGCTGATCGTCACCCGGTCCACCCGGCACCTGTACGCACAGGTCGTCGACGACGTCCGCGGGGTCACGCTGGCCTCGGCCTCGACGTACGGCCTGCAGGTCGACGGCGACAAGACCGCCGCCGCCCGCAAGGTCGGCGAGCTGGTGGCCGAGCGGGCCAAGGCGGCCGGGATCAGCGCGGTCGTCTTCGACCGCGGCGGTGACAAGTACCACGGCCGGCTCGCGGCGCTCGCGGACGCGGCCCGGGAGAATGGGCTCGACTTCTGATGTCGACCCACAACACGCGCAGGACGACAGCAGTGACGGAAAGGGAGGACGCCTGATGCCAGGGCAGCAGCGCCGAGGCGGGGGCGCCGGCGGCGGAGACCGCCGGGACCGCCGGGACGGCGGCGGCCGGGGCGGAGCGGCGGAGAAGACCCCGCACGTCGAGCGGGTCGTCGCGATCAACCGCGTGGCCAAGGTCGTCAAGGGCGGCCGCCGGTTCAGCTTCACCGCGCTGGTCGTGGTGGGCGACGGCGACGGCACCGTCGGAGTCGGCTACGGCAAGGCCAAGGAGGTGCCCGCGGCGATCGCCAAGGGCGTCGAGGA
>DASQPY010000720.1:0-11717 GCA_035643735.1 Actinoallomurus sp.
TTAGTCGAGGACCTAAAGGCACTGGCTTTTAGCACACTGTTGAGTTCTCAAGAAACGGACACACACCATCAAAGACCCGATCGGACCCTATCCGGGGCAACCCATATAACTTACCATCTCCGGCCGCTAAGTCAACCCCAGGACCCGTAAAGATCCCGAAGATCAACCTACCTGGCCAGAAACAGCCCCTCAGCACGTACAAGCTCAGCTGAACCAGCCGAATTTGGCACTCACCGAAGATCCCCATCCGGGCCGGCCACCAAAAGGCGTCCTGCATCCCGTCCACCGGGGCAACTCCGCTAGTCTACCTTGAACCAGACCGTGGTCCGGACCAAGAAGTCCAGTGGAAGTCTTCTCCTCAAGGTCGGGGCCGCTTCCCGGCACCCCGTTCCCTCTCGGACAAGAAGAACGTTACGTGGCCCGCTCCGGTGCGTCAAATTGCGGTAAATAGCGCGACTTCGCAGCTCAAAGAGCGGTTTCTTGGCCGCCGACAGCCCTGCGCCACCTTCCGTGACCAGACCGTGATCACCAATCCAGTCCCGATCGACCCCGCCAGATCAGCCTCGTCACAGGGCCCACACCAGAGCGGTTTTGAGGACCCACCACACGGTGGTCAGCGGGCATACGGGCGCTGGAAGACCGCCGCTCCTTCTGGTGACCAGGCGCCGTGTACGTGAGGGGAGGCGGCCGGCAGGACCGAGGTGGCGACGCCCTGTTGCGGGTTCAGGCGGCGGCCACAAGGGTGACGACGAGGGCTACGGACATCGGAAGCGTTCTCCGCGATCGACTGGCGCTGACGTGCCACCCGGTCGTCAGGTACGCGGCGGTGACCGCCCTCATGGGCATCCGCGCGTGTCTGAGAGATCCGGCCACCGAAGACGGTGAATGCAGCCGGCCGAACAGCGGCAACGTCACCACCCCCGGCCATCACTGCCGCCCCCTGAGCCGGCCGCAGAAGGCCGATGCGGGCGATCCCATCGGGTGACCCACCCGGTACGTACCGGCCCTGCGGCTACCCGTGCGGCTGAGCCGCTGCCGGAGATGGTCGACCTCATCGGCCACACCAGCACCAGACGCCTCGGGGTCGAGACGCTCAGCTGTTCAGCGGACGGCCTGGCAAGTATCCGGGCGACCGGCGACGGATCACTGAAGGCAGTCCCCCGACGGGTGTGCGTCCAGCCGTCACTTTCGCGCGAGCGCGCGCCGGCCGACGTCGGCGGCGGCGGTGTCGTCGCCCCGCTGTTGTCAGTCCCTGGCGACCGTGACACCGCCGACGTTGCGCTTGCCGCGGCGGAGCACGAGAAAGCGCCCGTGCAGCAGGTCGGACCGCTCGGGTACCGCCGTCTCGTCGGTGACCTTGACGTTGTTCAGGTATGCCCCGCCCTGGGCGACCGTGCGGCGGGCCTCCGACTTGCTCGACACCAGGCCCGTCTCCGTCAGGAGGTCCACGATCGCCGGCAGCGGCTCGGGGACGAGGGCGGACGGCACCGAGGCGAGCGCGCTCTCCAGCGTGCGCTCGTCCAGCTCCCCCAGCTCCCCCTGTCCGAACAGCGCGCGGGACGCCGCCATCACCCGCCCGGTCTCCTCAGAACCGTGCACCAGGGTCGTCAGCTCCTCCGCCAGCGCCCTCTGGGCCGCGCGGGCGGCCGGGCGGTCACTGGTGGCCTTCTCCAGCTCCTCGATCTCCTCACGGCCGCGGAAGCTGAAGAACTTCAGGAGGTTCACGACGTCGCGGTCGTCGGCGTTCAGCCAGAACTGGTAGAAGGCGTACGGCGTGGTGAGTTCGGCGTCCAGCCAGTACGTGTCGCCGCCCGCCGTCTTGCCGAACTTCGTGCCGTCCGCGCGCGTGACGAGGGGGGTCGTCAGCGCGTGCGCCGTGCCGCCCTCGGCCCGGCGGATGAGGTCCACGCCCGACGTCAGGTTGCCCCACTGGTCGCTGCCGCCGGTCTGCAGACGGCAGTCGTAGCGGCGGTACAGCTCCAGGAAGTCCAGGGACTGCAGCAGCACGTAGGAGAACTCCGTGTAGCTGAGCCCGGTGGTGTCGAGCCGCGACTTCACCGTCTCGCGGGCGAGCATGCGGTTCACCGGGAAATGCTTGCCCACGTCGCGCAGGAACTCGATCGCCGACATCGGGGCGGTCCAGTCGAGGTTGCTGACGATCATGCCCCTGTCGTCTTCCAGGGACAGGAAACGTGACACCTGGTCACGGATGCGCGACACCCAGGCCGCCACGGTCTCCTCGGAGTTGAGCACCCGCTCGGCGCTCTTTCCGGACGGGTCGCCGATCAGGCCGGTGGCACCGCCGACGAGCCCGATCGTCCGGTGGCCCGCCTGCTGGAAGCGGCGCAGGAACAGCAGTTGCAGGAGGTTCCCGAGGTGCAGAGACGGCGCCGTGGGGTCGAAGCCGCAATAGAGCGTGACCGGTCCCGCGGCGAGCATGGCCCGCAATTCGTCCAGGTCGGTGGACTGCGCGATCAGACCCCGCCACGCGAGGTCATCCAGGATGTCGGTCACGTTCTCCCTCGTCTCAACCACAGTCTTCAGCATGCCGGAACGGCAGGAGATCACGGTAACGGGTTTCAGCCCTGGTCCATCACCGTACGTGGGCGGCGTGGCGCGTGGACGCGGTACGCCGACACGCTCGGGTCCCCGTCGATCCAGAACCGCCACGGCAGGTCCCTGGCACTGGTGACGCCCGTGCGCGGGCCGGTGCGGAAGACCGGCGCGGGCGAGCCGGACAGCACCCGCAGCGGGCTCGACGGATCGCACACGTCCAGGCCGTACTGCTCCCGCCCGATGCCCAGGGCCTCACACAGGCGGGCCGGCCCGCGCGCCAGGTCCCGGAGCGAGGACCGCGGACGCCGCTCCATCGCCAGCTCGCGGCCCTCGACGATCTCCCCGGCGCGGAGCAGTACGGCCGCGGCCGTGCCCTCGCCCAGGCAGACGAGGTTCATGCAGAAGTGCATGCCGTACGTGAAGTAGACGTACGAGTGGCCGGGGGGCCCGAACATCACGGCGTTGCGCTTCGTGGGGCCGCGGTAGGCGTGCGAGGCCGGGTCGAGCGTGCCGGCGTACGCCTCCACCTCGGTCAGCCGGACCGACACGACCCCTTCGGGCGTGGAGTGGGAGAGCTCGCGGCCGAGGAGGTCGGGCGCGACCTCCTGGGCCTTCCGATCGAAGAAGCCACGCTCCAGCACGCCGTCCATCAGGAGGCGGCCCACGAGGCGTGGTCGTCCGCGAGCGACCGCAGCGCGGTGAGCTGCTGGCCCACGCGTTCGGGCGAGGTGCCGCCGTACGCCTTGCGGGCGGCGAGCGCGCCCTGCACCGAGAACACGTCGCGTACGTCCCGGGTCAGGTGCGGGGAGACCTTGGCCAGCTCGTCGTCGGTGAGGTCGCCGAAGTCCTTGTCGTTGACCTGGCACCACACCACGAGATGACCGACGACCTCGTGCGCCTCGCGGAACGCGACGCCCTTGCGTACGAGCAGCTCGGCCAGGTCGGTGGCCAGCGCGAAGCCCTGGGGCGCGAGGGCCTCCAGCCGCTCCGTGTTGACCCTCATTGTCGCGATAAGCCCGGACATGGCGGGGAGGACGAGCAGCAGCGTCTCGACCGCGTCGAAGACCCCCTCCTTGTCCTCCTGCAGGTCACGGTTGTAGGTGAGCGGCAGGCCCTTGAGCGTGGTCAGCAGCGCGGTGAGATGGCCGATGAGCCGGCCGCACTTGCCGCGGGCCAGCTCGGCGACGTCCGGGTTCTTCTTCTGCGGCATGATCGAGGACCCGGTGGCGTAGGTGTCGTCCATCTCGATCCACCGGAACTCCTGCGAGGCCCACAGCACGACCTCCTCGCCCAGCCGCGACAGGTGCACGCCGATGAGCGCGGCGGCGGCGAGGAACTCCACGGCGTAGTCGCGGTCGCTGACCGCGTCCATGGAGTTCGCCGCGGCCGCGTCGAAGCCGAGCTCCTCGGCGACGGCCTCCGGGTCGAGCGGCAGCGACGATCCGGCCAGCGCGCCGGAGCCCAGCGGGCTGATCGCGGCCCGTTTGTCCCAGTCGCGCAGTCGGTCGACGTCGCGGGCGAGCCCCTGGACGTGCGCGAGCAACTGGTGGGAGAAGAGCACCGGCTGGGCGTGCTGGAGGTGCGTCATGCCCGGTGCGGCCACGCCCATGTTCTGGTCGGCCTGGGCGATGAGCGCGGTCTCCAGCTCGACCAGCCGGGAGACGATCTGGCGTACCTGGTCGCGCAGGTAGAGCCGCAGGTCGGTGGCGACCTGGTCGTTGCGGCTGCGCCCGGCGCGCAGCTTGCCGCCGAGGGTGCCGAGGCGCTCCAGCAACCCGCGCTCGAGTGCCGTGTGCACGTCCTCGTCGGCGACGGCCGGCCGGAACTCGCCCGAGCGGCAGGCCTCTTCCAGGTCGTCCAGCGCGCCGAGCATGCGGCCCAGCTCGTCCTCGGTGAGCAGGCCCGCGCGGTGCAGCACCCGGGCGTGGGCCCGTGAGCCCAGCAGGTCGTACGGGGCGAGGCGCCAGTCGAACTGCACGCTCACCGACAGCCGGGCGAGGGCCTCCGACGGGCCCCCTTCGAACCGGCCGCCCCACAGCCTGGTCGGCGTCCTGCGGTGTTGCTCATCCGTCACGCTGGTTCTTCTCTCACGACTCGACGACATGCGGTACCTATCTCGCTAACACTGCATTATCACGGCCCGGAGCGGTGCCAGTGATGACGGGCGCCGTCGGGAGGCGGACGGACGCCCTAGGGTCGTCGCTCTGCGGGATACGGGACGAAGGCGCCTCCGGCGGGCCCTGGTGGCAGGTCGTCCGCCGGACCCCACGGCGACGGCACCTGCGACGGGCCGGGCTCGCCGAGGCCGGTGCGCGGGCTCCGCTGCGGACGCTCGCGTTCGGTCAGCGCCAGCAGTGCGGCGGCGAGTTCGGCGCCACCGGTCGCGTCGCGGGAGATGACCAGCACGGTGTCATCGCCGGCGACGGTGCCGAGCACGGCCGGCCAGTCGGCGTGGTCGATCGCCGAGGCGAGGAACTGCGCGCCGCCCGGAGGCGTGCGTACGATCACGAGGTTGGCCGATGCCTCGGCGGAGACCAGGAGCTCCTGCGCGAGCCGGGCGAGGCGGCCGGTGAACGTCTCGGCCCCTCCGGTACGGGCCCGGCGGATGCGCTCGCCGCCCTCCCCCGGCACCGCGTAGATCAGCGAGCCGTCCGCGGCGCGCAGCTTGACCGCGCCGATGTCCACGAGGTCGCGTGACAGCGTCGCCTGGGTCACGTCGACTCCCGCGTCGGCCAGCAGCTTGGCCAGCTCGCTCTGGGAGTGCACGGCGTTGCGGCCCAGCAGCTCGATGATGCGGGACTGGCGTGCGGTCTTCGTCAGCGGCGTCGTCATGCCTTCCTCAGGATCTCCGGGAGCGCCGCGACGAAGGATCCGGCCTCCTCGGGCGTGATGATCAGAGGCGGGGCGAGCCGGATGGCGTCCGGCTGGACGGCGTTGACGAGGAAGCCCGCGTCACGCGCCGCCGCCTCCACGGCGGCCGCCTTGGGCTCGGACAGGACCATCGCGCGCCACAGGCCGCTGCCGCGGACCCCCGCCAGCAGGGGATGGCCGGTCTGCGTGATCCCGGCGGCGAGCAGGTCGCCGACGGTGCCGACGCTCTCGAGCAGGCCTTCCTTGTCGATCGTGTCGAGCACGGCGAGCGCCGCCGCGCACGAGACGGGGTTACCGCCGAACGTCGAGCCGTGGTCGCCCTTGCCGAACGCCGTGGCGTACGCGCCGAGGCCGACGCACGCCCCGATGGGCAGGCCGCCGCCGAGTCCCTTGGCCAGTGTGATCACGTCGGGCCGTACGCCCTCCCGCTGGTGCTCGAACCACACGCCGGTACGGCCGATGCCGCTCTGGATCTCGTCGAGCACCAGGGCCGCGCCGGTCTCGTCACAGATCCGCCGGGCGGCGGCGAGGTAGCCCTCCGGCGCCGGGACCACTCCGCCCTCACCCTGCGTGGGCTCGAGGAAGACCGCGGCGCACTCCCCGGTGACGGCGGCGCGCAGCTCCTCCTCCGAGCCGTACGTCACGAAGCGCACGTCGGCGCCGAACGGGGCGAACGGTTCGCGGATCGACGCCTTGCCGGTCAGCGCCAGCGACCCCATCGTGCGGCCGTGGAAGCTCCCCTCGGCCGCGACCACGTAGGTGCGCCCGGGGCCGGCGTGGCGGTGGACGAGCTTGTAGGCGGCCTCGTTGGCCTCCGTGCCAGAGTTGGTGAAGAACACGCGTCCGTCGCGGCCGAGCAGCTGGAGCAGGCGTTCGGCCAGCAGCACCTCGGGCTCGTGCAGGAACAGGTTGGACGTGTGCGCGAGCGTGGCCACCTGCGCCGACACGGCCGCGACCAGCGCCGGGTGCGCGTGCCCGAGGGCGGAGACCGCGATGCCGCCGATCAGGTCGAGGTAGGCGTTGCCGTCGGCGTCCCAGACCCGGCAGCCCTCGCCGCGGGCGAGTGCCACGGGCGGCACGCCGTAGTTGGGCATCATCGCCGCTTCGAAGCGTGCGCGCAGATCGCTCATTCGGGCACCACCATTGTGCCGATCCCCTCATCAGTGAAGATTTCGAGTAGCAGTGAGTGCGGGAGACGGCCGTCGAGCACATGGGCCTGCGGCACACCTCCGCGTACGGCGCGCAGGCACGCCTCCATCTTCGGCACCATCCCCGCCGACAGGTCCGGCAGCATGGCCTCCAGCTCACCGGCGGTCAGCCGGGCGATCACGTCGCCGGGGTCGCCGGACGGCGGCCAGTCGGCGTACAGGCCATCGACGTCGGTCAGCACGACCAGCTTGGCCGCCTGCAGGGCGACGGCCAGCGCGCCCGCCGCGGTGTCGGCGTTGACGTTGTAGACCTGGCCGTCCTCGCCACGGGCGATGCTGGAGATCACCGGGATGCGGCCGTCGTCGAGGAGGCTGCGCACCGACCCTGCGTCGACCTGGACGATCTCGCCGACCTGGCCGATGTCGACCGGCACTCCGTCGACGACCGCGGGCTTGCGCTCGGCGGTGAAGAGCCGCGCGTCTTCTCCCGACATCCCGACGCCGAACGGGCCGTGCCGGTTGAGCATGCCGACGACGTCGCGGCTGACCTGGCCGACCAGGACCATGCGGACGACGTCCATGGTCTCCGGAGTCGTGACGCGCAGGCCCGCCTTGAAGCTGGACTCGATGCCGAGCCGGTCGAGCTGGGCGTTGATCTGCGGGCCGCCGCCGTGCACGATGACCGGGCGCAGGCCGGCATACCGCAGGAACGCGACGTCCTGGGCGAACGCCGGCCGGAGCGTCTCGTCGGTCATCGCGTGGCCGCCGTACTTGATCACGACGGTCCTGCCGTGGAACTCCTCGAGCCACGGCAGGGCCTCGATGAGCGTGGCCGCCTTGCCCAGGGCGTCGGCGGTGCTCCGGGCGCGCTTCGTCGTGTCCTCTGCGGTCATGAGGAGTAGGCGGAGTTCTCGTGGACGTAGTCGGCGGTCAGGTCCGTCGTGTGGATGGTGGCGCTGCGGGTGCCGGCGCTGAGGTCGACGGTGATCGTGACGTCACGGGGGCGCATGTCGACCTTGGAGCGGTCGTCGCCGAACGCGCCGTTGCGGCACACCCAGACGCCGTTGATCGCGACGTTGAGGCGCTCGGGCTGGAAGACCGCTTCCGTGGTGCCGACCGCGGCCAGCACCCGGCCCCAGTTGGGGTCCTCTCCGTGGATCGCGCACTTGAGCAGGGCGCTGCGGGCCACCGCGCGGCCGGCGAGGACGGCATCGTGGTCACTGGCCGCCCCGACGACCTCGATCGCGATCGCCTTGGTGGCGCCCTCGGCGTCGATCAGGAGCTGGCGGGCCAGGTCGGCGCAGACGTCGGTGACCGTCGCGGTCAGCTCGGCCTCGTCCGCCTCCACTCCGGCGGCTCCGCTGGCCATCAGCAGCACCGTGTCGTTGGTGGACATGCAGCCGTCGGTGTCGATCCGGTCGAAGGTCAGCTCGGTCGCGCGCCGCAGGACACGGTCGAGCGTCTCCGCGTCGGCCTCGGCGTCGGTCGTGATGACGCACAGCATGGTGGCCAGTGCGGGGGCGAGCATGCCCGCGCCCTTGGCCATGCCGCCGACCGTGTAGCCGGCGGGCGCCCGGCGAAAGGCGATCTTGGCGACGGTGTCGGTGGTGCGGATCGCGTCGGCGGCCGCGAGCCCGCCGTCGCGGGACAGCTGCTCGGCGGCGGCGTCCACCCCGGGCAGCAGCTTGTCCATCGGCAACCGGTCGCCGATCAGGCCGGTGGAGCAGACCGCGATCTCGCCCGCGGACTCGCCGAGGACGTGAGCGGACCTCTCCGCGGTCTGGTGCGTGTCCTGGAACCCGTCGGGCCCGGTGCAGGCGTTCGCGCCGCCGGAGTTGAGCACGACCGCGTGCACCCGGCCGCCGCGCAGGACCTGCTCGGACCACAGCACCGGCGCGGCCTTGACGCGGTTGCGGGTGAACACCCCCGCCGCCGCGCGCGACGGGCCGTCGTTGACGACCAGCGCGAGATCGCGTTGTCCGCCGTCCTTGAGGCCGGCGGTGACTCCGGCGGCTCTGAAGCCGAGTGGGGCGGTCACGCTCACGGGGCTACTCCGATCGTGGTGAGGCCGAGGTCCTCGGGCAGTCCGAGGGCGAGGTTCGCGCTCTGGACCGCACCGCCGGCGGTGCCTTTGGCGAGGTTGTCGATGGCGGCCACCGCGACGATCCGGCCGGCGCGCTCGTCGAGCGCGACCTGGACCACCGCGACGTTCGCGCCGAGCGTCATGGCGGTGGAGGGCCAGTCGCCCTCGGGCAGCAGCCTTACGAACGGCTCGTCGGCGTAGGCGCGCTCGTACGCGTCGCGGAGCGCCCCTGCCGTGAGCCCGTCCACGGCCTTCGCCGTGCACGTGGCGAGGATGCCGCGGCTCATCGGCGCGAGCGTCGGGGTGAACGACACGGTGACCGGCCGTCCCGCCACCGCGGAGAGCTGCTGGATGATCTCGGGGGTGTGCCGGTGGGCGCCGCCCGCGCCGTACGCGCTCATCGCGCCCATGACCTCGCTGCCGAGCAGGTTGGGCCTGAGCGAGCGGCCCGCGCCGGAGGTGCCGGACGCGGCGACCACGACGGCGTCGGGTTGGGCGATGCCCGCGGCGTACGCGGGGAAGAGCGCGAGCAGCGAAACGGTCGGGTAGCAGCCGGGCACCGCGATGCGCCGCGTGCCGCGCAGCCGGTCACGTGCGCCGGGCAGCTCCGGCAGACCGTACGGCCAGGTGCCGGCGTGCGGGGTGCCGTAGAAGTGTTCCCATTCGGCGGGGTCGTCGAGCCGGAAGTCGGCGCCGCAGTCGACGACGAGCACGTCGTCGCCGAGGACGGCCGCGAGGGGGCCGGACTGCCCGTGCGGCAGGGCCAGGAAGACGACGTCGTGCCCGGCGAGGGTCTCGGCGGTCGTCTCGGCCAGCACCCGGTCGGCGAGCGGATGCAGCTGCGGATGGTGCACCCCGAGCCGCGTACCGGAGCTGGTGCCGGCGGTCAGCGCACCGATCGCGAATCCGGGGTGACCTGCGAGGACGCGCAGCAGCTCGCCGCCCGCATATCCGCTGGCCCCAGCGACCGCAGCACGCACGCCCATTCGTCGTCTCCGTCCACAAGGGGTAGTGCTGAAAGTATGCATTGAGATGCATCATCATGCAAGGCCGATCTTCGCCCGGGACGGAGAGCCGGACGCGGCGAGCCTCTACGACGACTTGGCGTCGCCGTATGCGTCGTGTCAGTTCCACCACGCGTACGGCGGGGTCTGGGGGTAGCCCTCGGGTGAATCCTCCCAGTTCTCCTGGCGTCCGAGCGCGGTCAGGTCGAGGCAGCTCCAGGTCGCGTTCGGCGTTGCTCGGGGGTTGATGGCCGGGGTCACCGGTCGAGGTGGTCCTTCAGCGCGTCGAGCCGGCCGTCCCAGTCGCGGGCCAGCGCGGCCAGGAACTGCTGCGCCACCTGCATCGGGGCGGAGCGGAGCCGGTACCGCACGCGCCGCCGCTCCCCCGGCTCGGCCGTCACCAGGCCGGCCTCGGCCAGCAGGGCCAGGTGTTTGGCGATCGCCTGCCGGGTGATCGGCAGGCGACCGGACAGGTCCGTCGCCGTGGCGGGACCGCCCGACGCCAGCGCGGCCAGGATGGAGCGCCGGCTCGGGTCGGCCAGGGCGACGAAGACCTGTTCGGCGATCGCCTCGATGTCAGGCGGCATCGAGGTATTCGACCAGCTCGCCCAGCTCGCTCGCCCAGCCACGGGTGTTGCCGTCGAACACCTCGCGGAAGGCGTCTTCCGGCAGCTGAGCGAACCCGGATTCGACCACGGTCAGCCGCGTGCCCGCACCGACCGGTTCGAGGGTGAACTCGACATAGGTACGGCGCGGGTCCTCGTCGGGCAGCCCGTAGATGTGCCAGGTGAAGCCGAACACCGTTGGCTCCTCGACCCGCTCGACCCGCATGTCGGCCTTGTGGCCCTCGGTCCACGTCATCTGGGCCGAGCCGCCCGGACGCAGGTCGATCGTCGCCTGGTCGCCGAACCAGGTGCCCAGCCCCTCGGCCGTGGTGAGCGCGGCCCACACCTTGGCGGGCGGGTGCTTGATCTCGACGATCCGCTCGATGCGATCGGGGAATCCCATGATGCCTCCATCAAGTAGCAACTGACTGGTTGCAACAGTATGGCAACTAGTCGGTTGCGTCAATGGGGCGGGTCACATGTGTGCGAGACGGTCACCGACCGTGCGGGCGGCTTCGATGGCGTGCCGGCGTACCTGTGCGGCGGGGACGGTTCCCACGTGGTCGGCGTAGACCACCTCGACGACGAGATTGCTGGAGCGCAGCCACACGGTCGAGGAGAGGCCGGCGTCGAGGCCGTCCCTCGCGTCGTACACGAACGCCGCGTCGCCCGTCGCGGGGATGTCGGCCGCTCCGGACTGGGCGCTGTGGATCGTGTCGTCGGCATGGGCCGAGATGCCGATCTGCCGCTTCTTGTCCGCGTAGTACGACTCGGCCAGGTTCGGGGCGTTCAGCCTTCCGCTTGGGGCGAAGAGCTGGAGTCGCAGGTCGATGGAGCCACCCGGCAGGTCGTCCCAGGAACACCCCTGCGGACGGGAAGCCGGCGTGGAGGCGGCGCCGAGCCGGGTCGCCTCCGCTGAGCTGATCAGTGAGCAGGGCGGCGGCGCGGACGCGAACCGGCCGCGTACGGGATCCGGCGGTGGTGCCACGCGGGTCGCCGTGGGTGATGCGGCCTTCCCGGGGCGGAGCAGTACCGCGGCCGGCACCGCGGCCACCAGGGCCACCACCGCCGCCGCGACGACGGCCTTCCTATGACCGTGACGGACCCGGCGTGCGGGCTCCGTCGGGGCGCCGGCGAGCAGTCTGCCCTTCGTGTCCGGCAGACGGGCGGGAAGGACGGGTGCGCCGCCGCCCGCCACGCTCCGCAGCCACGTCGCGGCGACGTCGGCCGGTGGCCGGCGGTCCGGGTCGCGGGCGAGCAGGGCCAGCAGGACCGGGCCGAGTGGCCCGGCCCGCAGCGGCGGGGCGGGCCGCTCGGTGAGCACGGCGCCCAGCATGCCCATCGGGGTCTGCCGGTCGAACGGTGGCCGTCCCTCGACCGCCGCGTAGAGAGCCGCCCCGAGCGACCAGAGATAGGACGGCGGCCCCGCGCGGTCACCGCACAGCCGCTC
>DASQPY010000721.1:0-4367 GCA_035643735.1 Actinoallomurus sp.
GATCCGGGGTGGCCTGGGGCTTCGTCGGCGCGGGTGACGGCGACGTGCCGGGCTTGGAGGTCGCCCCCTGCGGCGGGGTGCCGTCGCCCACCGGAGGAGCGGGCTGCACCGAACGGCTGGCCGGCGCTCCCCGGTGCAGGAACAGGCTGGTCCCGTCCATGTTCGACGCGCCGTCGTTGTGCGAGCTCGGCCACAGGGCCAGCACGCTCGTCGCGGCGGCCACACACGCGGCCAGGCCGGCGACCTCGACCAGGCCGTCGCGCTTCCGGCTGAGGAACGGCTCCTTCTTCGGGCGCGCGTGTCCGCCGTGGACGCCGCCGTCACGCGATTTACGCCGCGGCTCGAAGACCGAGGACACCGAGGCCGCCGAGGCTTCCGTGTCGAGCCGGCGCGTCGGGCCTGTGGGCTCGTCCGCGATGTCGGCGACCTTGGCGAACGGGTGGGTCGGCTCCTCCGCCGTCCCGAACAGGCCGTCCAGCGGAATCGGCATGCCGTCCTGGTCGAACAGGAGGGCACCGTCGGCCGCGCGTTCGGCCGCCGCGCACGAGAACAGCACCCTCTCGCGCTGCCTCGGGGGCGGCTCGTACCCGCGCATCACCAGCTTGTGCAGGTTGCCGTCGCTCAGGGCGGCGAGCATGGCCTCGTCGGGCACCACGCGGCCGCCGAGTACGGAGACCGCCGCCTGTTCGAGCCGCCGCTGTGACACTCGTACGAGCATCTCCGCGGTGTCCGCGGCCACGCCGACGACGCGGGCGATCTCCTCGGGCTCCAGCGAGGTGGACAGCGCCAGCGCCTCACGGTGCTCGGGGCGGAGACGTGCCAGGGCCCGGCGCAGCGGGTCCGCCGACGGCGGTATCGCGGGCTTGCGCACCAGCGCGCCGCGGCGGACGCATTCGGCACGGGCCAGGGCGTACAGCCACACGGGCAGCGCGTCGTCGTCCGGTGCCGTACCCGGATGCCGGGCGACCGCGATGAAGGCGTCGCGTACGGCGTCCGCCGCCTCGTCGCCGACCATGATGTGGCAGTAGGCGTACAGCCGTTCGGCGTGCTCGTCGTAGAGCACGCCGAAGACGTCCGGAGCACCTGCCCGCAGGGCTTCGGTAAGAGACACCGATTTCTCCGTCCCGCCCATCACTTCATCACCACATGATTCAGGCATAACGCTAGGAATCTGGATATTAGCGGGCGTGTCGGTCAGGCGACAGCGTTGAGGGGCCACAATCCGTCGGACCGCCTAGGCGGCAGACGAGTGCACGGGCGTGCGATCACCCGGCATGGGGTCACCACGTCACGAGCCGCTCGGGACCGGACGGGCTGGGTTCGAGCCGCCAGGCGGGAGCGGAGTGTCCGCATCCGCCGGAGCGGTGCTGGGCGGCGCGGTGGCCGGAATGGGAGACGGTGGCGTGGTCGGCACCGTCTGGGACGGGAATGCCGGCGGAGCCGGCTGGACCGAGGGGCTCGTGGCTCCTTTCCGGCGCAGGGGGAGGCCGTTCCGCCCTCGCCGGACGAGCGGTCCGTCCGCGGGGCCATGATGCCCACCGCCATGAGGACGAGGGCTGCCAGGCCCGCGACCTGGAGCAGACCCTCGATCCGGCGTGGGCGGAACGACTCCTTCCGCCGCTCGGCGCGCCCGTGGGGGACGACCGGCGTCTCTTCCGGCACCAGGGCGGTGGCCAGGGCGATGACCTCGCGGTCCTCCGGACTCAGGCCGGCCAGAGCGCGCCACATCAGGTGTAAGGGCCACCGGTTCCTCCGTCGCCGCCGTACCGCTGGACTACCGCGCAAATACCGGCATAACGCTAGAAGTGCGGACGCTGGCGGGAACGGTCAAGCGACAGCGTTGAGGGGGCGCAGTTCGTCGGCGTAGCTCACCGAGACGCGTCGCATCACACCGCCCTCGTCGATCGAGTACTGGCCCAGGCGCCACAGCGGAGGTGAGTAGGCGTGGATGGAGACGCTCTGGTCGGCGGCGCCGACCAGGCGGTGGATGTGCTCCGGTCCGAAGGCGAAGGACACGCCCTCCCCGACCGCCACCTCGACGTGGGAGCCGCCGATCCGGGGGTTGTACTCCTTCAGGGTGCCGTCCACGACCGCGACCGCGCCGGAGGAGATGTCGTGGTCGTGCCAGCCGGTGTCGTTCTCCGGCGTCCAGCAGAGCAGCCAGACGTCGACGTACTCATCACGGTGCAGTGACACGTAGTGCCGCTGACCGTCCGGGAAGGCCACGTGCTCGCGCCAAGACTCGGTGTCCTGTGCCAGACCGTCGACGAGCTCGCGGAGCTCGCGCTTGTCGAGACACCGTGCGGGCAGTGACTCGAAGGACATTGGATCACTCCTCTCCGATCAACAGTCGCTCCGGGTTGGCTACCCGGATGGCATGCTCGGCGGCCTCTCCGAGGCCGAGGTCGCCGGGCGGTGGTGCGTACGGCCGGTCCGAGCCGCACACGATTGTGTCGATCCCGAGCGCCCGGATCGTCGCGTCGATGGCGCGCGGTCCGTAGGACGAGGTCTCGATGAAGGCGTCGCGGTCGACCTCGCCGCGGCCGCCGCCGCGTACGGCCAGCCGCTCGCCGTGCAGCGGGGCCAGGCCGGCGAGTAGCGCGAAGCACACCCGCAGCCGTGGATGACGCACCCGTCCGAACGCGCGGAACGCGAACCACGCCGCGTGCATCTGCTGGACGTAGGGGACGAGCGCGGGCCACCAGGCCGGTCCGGAGGCGTCCGGGGCGGGCCCGGGGTGGACGAACAGCGGAAGCCCGCGTTCCTCCAGCAGCGACAGGAGCGGGCCGCATCGTTCGTACCCGGCCGCGTCGAGCAGCGTGGTCGCGGGAAGTTGCAGGCCCGCGAAGCCGCGGTCCAGCCACCGGGCGAGGCCGGGCGCATCGATCTCGGCGACGCAGGCGGCCGCCCACGCCCCGAACGGGGCCGGCAGCGCGAGAGCGTCCTCGTGGTAGGCCTCCAGCAACGGAGCACCGTCGGCCGGGGCGAGCCACTCGATGCCGAGGGGCGAGGACAGCGACGTCAGGACGCGATCGAATCCGTCCGTCGCGGCCAGGACCGAACGTGCCGTCAGATCATGATCGGCGGGATCGACGTCGTAGGGCGCCTCGCCGGCGAGATGCAAGGTCCAGCCGTCGAGCCGCGGCGCCGCCTCACGCCCGCGCAGGACGTCGATGAAGGCCGCGCCCCACACGTGCTGGTGTACGTCGGTGGCCACGGCGCTCCCGTCTCCTCAGGCATCTCGTCAGGCTCTGGTGAACCGGTTTACTGAACCGTATCACTGTACCGCTTAAGTAAACCGATTCACCAGCTCAGGCGCCTGAAGTGTTCACCGACGCGTTACCGGAGAAAAGCGAGCTTTCGGATTATTGATCCGGTTCAGTAGGGAATGACCATCCACCATGAGTGAACGGAGGTGCCCATGACCCGTCTGACCTTGGACGACGTGTACGAACACATCAGCGGTGTCTGTTTCAAGACCGGGCCACCGGGACAGGTGGGCGCGGAGACCGAGTGGTTCGTCGTCGACCGGCGCGAGCCGGACCGGCACGTGCCGATCGACCTGTTGCGTACGGCCATGGAGGCCGCGGGCCCACCGCCCGCGGGCAGCCGGATCACGTACGAACCGGGCGGTCAGCTCGAGCTCAGCTCGCAGCCGCAACGGGGTGTGGTGGCGGCGCACGACGCGCTCGCGGCGGACATCGCCCATGTGAGGGGACACCTGGCGCGCGAGGGGCTCGCGCTGCTGGGACGGGGTACGGATCCGCGCGACCTGCGCGCGCCCTTCCAGCTCGACGAGGGGCGCTACCGCTGCATGCGTGCCTACTTCGGCGAAGCGGGGCTGGCCATGATGTGCGCGACGGCCTCGCTGCAGGTCTGCCTCGACATCGGCAGCGATGAGAAGGACGCGACGCGACGCTGGCAGCTCGCGCACGCACTGGGGCCGATGCTGGTGGCGGCGTTCGCCAACTCGCCGGGGGGCGGGAACCGCTCGTCGCGGCAGGTGGTCTGGGAGGCGCTCGACCGGGGCCGTACGGCGCCGGTCGTGGGCGATGACCCGGTGACGGCGTGGGCGGGGTACGCCCTCGACGCGCGGGTCATGCTGCTGCGGGACGGCTGGGTTCCCGATCCCGGTATGACCTTCCGCGAGTGGCTCACCGACGGACGGCCGGACGTCACCGACCTGGCCTACCACCTGACCACGCTGTTCCCGCCGGTACGCCCCCAGGGCTGGTTGGAGCTGCGGATGATCGACGCGTTGCCGGAGCCTTACTGGCCCGTGCCGATCGCGGTGGTCGCGGCCCTGATCGAGGATCCGCTGGCCGCCGAGGCCGCCGCCGAGGCGACCGAACCCGCGGCGGACCGCT
>DASQPY010000722.1:0-2615 GCA_035643735.1 Actinoallomurus sp.
GCACGGCTGGCGGGTGGGCTCGCGCCTGGCGGTGGTGTTCGCGGACGGCACCCGCCGTACGCTCACGGTCGGCGGCGTCTTCGCCTCCGGCGGGCAGGCCGGCGACTACCTGTTGCCGCGCGCGGAGTGGACCGGGCACGACCCCCGCCCGCAGGACACCACCCTGCTGATCAAGCTCAGGCCGGGCGTGAGCACGGCCGAGGGCGAACGCGCGGTGTCCGCGGCCGCCCGGCCGTACGCCGCGCCGCCCGTGCAGAGCCGGCAGGAGTACGTCGACTCACAGGCGTCGGGGGTGAACTCGCTGCTGACGCTGGTGTACGTCATGCTCGCGCTGGCCATCGTCATCGCGCTGCTCGGCATCGCGAACACGCTGTCGCTGTCGGTGCACGAGCGGACCCGTGAGCTGGGCCTGCTGCGGGCGGTCGGCGCGACCCGCGGCCAGCTCCGCGCCATCATCCGGTGGGAGTCGCTGATCGTGGCGCTGTTCGGGACGGCGGGCGGTCTGGGCCTCGGCCTGCTCCCGGGCTGGGCGCTGGCCCGCGCGGCGACCGGTGGCACGTTCGCCGCGCCCGTCGTCCAGCTCGTGGTGATCGTCGTCATCGGCGCGCTCGCCGGAGTCCTCGCGGCGCTGCGCCCGGCGCGCAGGGCGGGCCGGATGGACATCCTGCGCGCGGTCGCCGCGGCGTGAGCCGACAGAGGCGGTCAGATCCGGTCGAAGGGCTCGGGATACACGATCAGCAACCCGCCGCTTCCCCCGCTGACCTCGGGCGGCCGTGCGACGACCGTGCGACGACCGTGCGCCAGGGCGTCTACCACCACGCCGCGTACGACATCGAGATCCCGGCGCACTGGAACGGCGACCTCGTCATGTGGGCGCACGGCTACCGCTGCCAGGACACGGTACTGACGGTCGACCCGCCGGACTTCCGCCTGCGCGAGAAACTGATCGGTGAGGGCTACGCATGGGCCGCCTCGTCGTACGCGGACAACGGGTACGACGTGCGCTCGGGCGTGGTCGGCACCCATGACCTGGCGGGCCTGTTCGCGCGGCTGCGGCAGCGGCCGAGGCGCACCTACATCCGACTACCTCACGAACGCGGTGCCGCGCATCGAGAAGGCCCTGGGCCTGGACGGGCTGACGCCGGGCGGCCCGGACACCACCAACGACCGGGGCAAGCAGCTCCGCGCCATCACCGTCAACCGCTCCGGCGGACCACGGCCCGGCGCGGAGGCGGCGTTCTCGGTCTGGAAGGACTTCCTGTTCACCCTGGGAGTGCCTCCGACGGGCACGACCCTGGCCGAGGACCCGGGACAGCTGGCGACGAACGTGGGCACGATCTATTCACCGAACGCGCCGGTCGACGTGATCCGCACGGTCCAGCGCATCCCCGTCGCCGACCGGGCGGACCACGAGTCGGCACGACTGTCCCAGGTACCGCGCATCTTCGGCCTGCCGACCGGGTGGGGCCCTCGTACCAGGTCGCCGGGTACCGCCAGGACCCGAGTTCCTCCACCCAGAAGCCGGACAGGTTCGCGCCACGGACCCACTCGGGCATGTTCGCCGAGTAGCCGTAGATCTTCGACCCGTTCGACACGGCACCGAAGCCGAGGCCGCCCCCCAGTCGCTGCGGCATTCTCCCGCTACGTGCGATTTCTGTGGCGCAGGTCCCGGAGGGGTTTACTGCGAACGCGTCGGCTTTGTCGAGGCGGGCATCTGCGACGGGCTTGTGGGTAGGTCGGTTCGGCTACCAACGACCGCGTCCACGAGGGCGTCGGCATATTCCTGGGTGAGGGGCTCCCCGGAGACCAGAAGCCGGTACCACGGCGGTGAGATGAGGAGCTCCTCGAGCAGGACCGGGTCCATGGCAGGAAGTTCGCCGGCAGCTTGGGCGGCGATGATCCGCTGCCGGTTGCTTGCCTGGAGCGGGCGCTGAACTTTCTCCCGGAGCATGGCGGCGAGTTCGGTGTCGACTTGGGCGGCGCCGAGGAGTCCGACGAGGAGCTGCTGCGAGTGCGGGTCGGTGAACAGCTCGGCGAAGCCGCGGATCCAGGCGCGCAGGTCGCGGGTGATGTCCCCGGTGTCCGGTAGCCCGATGGCAGGTTCGACGATTTTGTCGAGAACCACATCGAGGAAGACCGCCCCCTTCGAGGGCCACCAGCGGTACAGCGTCGGCTTGCCGACGCGGGCACGGGCGGCGATCGTCTCCATGGTCACGGCGGCGTAGCCCCGTTCCCTGCACAGGTCGCTGGCGGCCTGCAAGATCGCGTCGCGGGAGCGTGGCCCTCGGCCGGTGTTTCCATCGGTCACCGCAGGATCCTATCTCAAAACGTAACGTTCTGTTTTGACACCACAGTCCACCGGCTGTACCGTCTCGAAACGTAACGTTACGTTTCACGCGGCCACCCACCGGGGAGCCGTCGAAACACCTCGAACCGTCAGAGAGCCGGAAACGACATGTTCTTCCCGCCGCCCGCGCCCAACGGGGCCAAGCCCGCGCCCGAGGCGTACGCCTGGTGATCAGGACCTGGGCGCTGATCACCAGACGCGCCCGGGGCGGCCTCGACGTCCCCATGCCACGACGCCTTCGCCAACACGGCTGGCGTCGAGCGACGTA
>DASQPY010000723.1:0-5350 GCA_035643735.1 Actinoallomurus sp.
TACGCAGCCGATGTCGACGGACCGCGCCGCCTCGACGTCGCTGGTGCCGAGCACGAACTCGGTCGACCCGCCGCCGATGTCCACGACGAGATAGGGCCGCATCGGGCGGAGCGCCGCGAGGTCCTTGGTCGCACCGGCGAAGGAGAGCCGGGCCTCCTCGTCGCCCGAGATGACCTCCGGCTCGACTCCGAAGATCTCGACGACGCCACGGACGAACTCGTCCCGGTTGGCGGCGTCACGGGTGGCGCTGGTGGCCACGACGCGTACGCTTTCGGCACCGTGGCCGGCGACGAGCTTCGCGTAGCCGCGCATCGCGCTGAAGGTGCGCTCGAGAGCTTCCGGCGCGAGGCGCCCGGTCTTGTCCACACCCTGGCCAAGCCGGACGACCTCCATGCGGCGTTCGACCTCGGCCAGTTCCCCGCCGCAGATGTCGGCGATGAGCAGGCGGACCGAGTTCGTGCCGCAGTCGATCGCGGCCACGCGTGTCGATGCGCTCAAGATCTGCTCGCCTCCCGGCTCGTCCTGCCGTCACGGCCGGTGCGTACTCCCGGCCCGGGGCTCGTCCCCCGCACCTCCCCGGTCTCCCCATGAGTATCCGCGTTCATGACAGCTTCCTGACTATCCTGACAGGTAGTCTGTGAAGCCGCTTCGACAGTTACACATTTTCCGGTCAGCCACCAGTCCGGAAGTGCGTCGAGCGCCTCACGGCCCAGCGGGTTCGCACCCGGTACCGCGAGTTCGTGGGCGACCAGGGCGTGCAGGCACTTGACCCGGGTCGGCATGCCGCCCGAGCTCTGCGTACCCGCGGGAAGCGGCTCGACGCCCTGTGCACGCGCGGCGGCGTCGCGGCGGCCGAGGTAGTCATCGTGCGCCGCCGCGTACGCCTCCGCCAGCGCGGGGTCGGTGGCCAGCCGCGCGGTCATCTCCCGCATCAGCCCGCTCGCCTCGAGAGTGCCGATGGCCGAGGCCGCCTTCGGACAGGTCAGATAGAAGAGCGTGGGGAACGGGGCGCCGTCGGACAGCCGCGGCGCGGTCTCCACCACGTCGGGCAGTCCGCACGGGCAGCGATGGGCCACCGCCTGGAGCCCGCGCGGCTCACGGCCGAGCTGGGCCGCCACCGCGGCCGCGTCGCGTTGGTCGATCACCCTTGTCCCCTCGAGTGTCCCGTCGAGCCCATCGAGTATGCCCCTGGGCCCTGAATACGAGCCGAGCGTCCGCTGCAAGGTTATGCGGTCAGCGGCGCCGGTCGGCCGCGTCCACCGAATGCCACAGGGTGACGTACCACGGGGGCGTGGGCGGTGCGGCCTTGTGGCCCGCGTCCCCGCCCTCCCCCTGGTCGCCACCGAGCACGACGTAGCACTTCGCACCGGGATCGCACATGTGCAGGCGGCGCCGCGCCTCGCGCCGTACGTAGGACTCGTCGCCGAGCCGTTGCTTCTGCGCGGCGAGCTGCTCGACCTGCTGCTGGGCCTGCCGCTGCTGGACACGGAGCTGCGCGATCTCGCGTCGCTGTGCGATGTATTCGCGCACCGGGTAGGCCAGGCTCAGCGCGATGGCGCAGGCGACCACGGCCAGGATCGCGGCGCGCCCGGTGAGGTGGGCGCGCCGCAACTCCTTGGCGTCCACCTCGGCCGGGCGCTTCTTCTCCTCAGTCATGGGAGGCCATCGGCACGGGCCCTTACGACCAGCGGAACCGGGGGAACGCGGCGGCGCCGGCGTAGCGGGCGGCGTCGTCGAGGAGTTCCTCGATGCGGAGCAGCTGGTTGTACTTGGCCACCCTGTCACTCCGTGCCGGGGCGCCGGTCTTGATCTGACCGCAGTTGGTGGCCACCGCCAGGTCGGCGATCGTGGTGTCCTCGGTCTCGCCGGAACGGTGGCTCATCATGCAGCGGAAGCCGTTGCTCTGGGCGAGCGAGACCGCGTCGAGCGTCTCGGTGAGGGTGCCGATCTGGTTGACCTTGACCAGCAGGGCGTTGGCCGAGCCCGCGTCGATGCCGCGCTGCAGGCGCTCGGGGTTGGTGACGAACAGGTCGTCGCCCACGATCTGCACCTTGCCGCCGACGGCGTCCGTGAGGGCCTTCCAGCCCGCCCAGTCCTCCTCGGACAGCGGGTCCTCGATGGAGACCAGCGGGTACGCGTCGAGCAGCTCGCCGTAGTAGGCGGCCATCTCCTCCGCCGAGCGCTTGGCGCCCTCGAAGTCGTAGGTGCCGTCGGTGTGGAACTCGGTCGCGGCCACGTCGAGGGCGAGCGCGATGTCGGTGCCCGGCCGGAAGCCGGCGCTCTTGATCGCCTCGAGGATGAGGTCGAGCGCGTCACGGTTGCTCGGCAGCTCGGGGGCGAAACCGCCCTCGTCGCCCAGCCCGGTGGCCAGGCCGCGGCCCTTGAGCACGGACTTGAGCGCGTGGTAGGTCTCCGCGCCCCAGCGGACCGCGTCACTGAACGTCGGCGCGCCGATCGGCGCGACCATGAACTCCTGGATGTCGACGTTGGTGTCGGCGTGCGCACCACCGTTGAGGATGTTCATCATCGGCACCGGCAGGAGGTGCGCGTTGGGTCCGCCGACATAGCGGAACAGCGGGAGGTTCGCCGTCTTGGCGGCCGCCTTGGCCACCGCCAGGCTCACGCCGAGGATGGCGTTGGCGCCGAGGCGGGACTTGTCCGGCGTGCCGTCCAGGTCGATGAGCGCCTGGTCGATGAGGCGCTGGTCATCGGCGTCGTAGCCGAGAAGCTCGGGCGCGATCTCGTCGAGCACTCCGAGTACGGCCTTCTCGACGCCCTTCCCGTTGTAACGCTCACCGCCATCGCGGAGTTCGACCGCCTCGAACTGGCCGGTCGAGGCGCCACTCGGCACCGCGGCGCGCGCCTCACTGCCGTCGTCGAGCAGCACCTCGACCTCGACGGTGGGATTACCACGGGAGTCGAGGATCTCCCGAGCGTGTACGGCGTCGATCGACGACACTTGATCTCCTTGTAATCACTACGGGACGTTTCGCCCCATGAGCCTAGCCGCCTCGGAGAGGGGCCCGGCGCAACGCCACCCCCGTTTCCGATTCGCCGGTGAGCAAGTTCCCGTGCGCGACACCGCGACGCCATATTCCTTCCCTGCTCCCCCGGTTACATCAGGGTATCGGTGACTTGACGAGCACTTCGATGGCCTTGTCTACTTAGGCGACTAATCATGCATGTTCTATAGGTAATAGGGAGTTGCGATGAAATCGCGGTTCGCTGCCCTCGGCCTCCTCGTACTCGCCGGCACCGGGTCGCTCGCCGCGTGTGGCGGCTCTGACTCGTCGTCATCCGGCGACGACACGACGACGGTGCGGCTCGGGTTCTTCCCGAACATCACCCACGCCACCGCGCTCGTCGGTGTTCAGAAGGGCATCTACACCAAGTACCTCGGCAAGGCGCCCAAGACCCTGACCTTCAACGCCGGCCCCGCCGCCACCGAGGCCGTCTTCTCCGGAGCCGTCGACGCCACGTACGTCGGCCCGAACCCGGCGATCAACGCGTTCGCCAAGTCGCACGGCCAGGCCATCAAGGTCATCTCGGGCGGCGCCAGCGGTGGCGCCTCGCTCATCGTCAAGCCGGGCATCAAGTCGCCCGCGGACCTGCGGGGCAAGAAGATCGCCACTCCCCAGCTCGGCAACACCCAGGACGTCGCGCTCCGTTACTGGCTCAAGCAGCAGGGCTACAAGACGGACAAGAACGGCGGCGGTGACGTCCACGTCATGCCGCAGGACAACTCCCAGACCCTCACGGCGTTCCAGCAGGGGCAGATCGACGGCGCGTGGGTGCCCGAGCCGTACGCCTCGCGCCTCATGCTGGAGGGCAAGGGCAGGAGGCTGGTCGACGAGGCCTCGCTGTGGCCCGGCGGCAAGTTCGTGGTCACCACGCTGATCGTGCGGACCGAGTTCCAGAAGAAGCACCCGGACCTGGTCAAGAAGCTGCTCCAGGCCCAGGTCGAGTCGACCGACTACATCAACGAGCACAGGGCCGACGCCGAGACGGCGGCCAACGCCGAGCTGAAGGCCCTCACCGGCAAGCCGCTCAGCCAGGACGTCCTGGACTCCACGTTCAAGAACGTCACCTTCACCAACGACCCGATCGCCGACTCTCTCAATGCCGGCGCGCAGCATGCCGAGCAGGTGGGCCTGCTCGACCACGTCGATCTGAAGGGCATCTTCGACCTCGGGCCGCTGAACGAGGTGCTGAAGGCCAAGGGAGAACCGGTGGTGAGTGATTCATGACCGTAATGACGCGCAACCACACCGAGAGCACGACCGCTCCGGCCGTCACGATCAGCGAGGTTTCCAAGGCCTACGGTGCCGGCCGTGGCGCACTCCTCGCTCTCGACCACATCTCGCTGACCGTGCCACGCGGCGAGTTCGTCTCCATCCTCGGCGCCTCCGGGTGCGGCAAGAGCACCCTGCTGTCGGTGATCGCCGGACTGGACCGGCCGACGCTCGGCTCGGTCGACGTCGGCGGCGCGCGGGTCGGCCTGATGTTCCAGGAACCCGCGCTGTTCCCCTGGCTCACCGTCAACGGCAACGTCGAACTGGCCCTCCGTACGCGCGGTCGTGCCGAAGGCGCGCACAAGAATCGGCGCGGTGCCAGGGCCGAGCGCCGGACACGGACCGCTTCGCTGCTTGATGTGGTCCACCTCGGCGGGTTCGGGAAGAAACGGCCCCACGAGCTGTCCGGCGGCATGCGTCAGCGCGTGGCGATCGCACGGGCGCTCGCCCAGGACAGCGACGTGCTGCTGATGGACGAGCCGTTCGGCGCGCTGGACGCGATGACCCGCGACCTGCTCCACGACGAGCTGGAGCGGATCTGGTCCGAACGCTCGCTGACGATCCTGTTCGTGACCCACAACGTGCGTGAGGCTGTACGCCTCGGCGACCGGGTCGTCCTGCTGTCGAGCCGCCCCGGGAAGGTGGTCGAGGAGTTCCCGGTGCCGTTCGAACGGCCGCGCCGCATCGACTCCGGTGAGGTCGCCGGCCTCGCCGCGAAGATCACCGATCGGCTTCGCGAGGAGGTCGGGCGCCATGGAGCGTGACGTCGACGTGATCGAGCCCGCAGGACCGGCCCCGCGCGGTCTCGAACAGCAGATCGCCGGGCTGGACGCGCTGGAGATGGCGGCCCGGTCCCGTCACGGCGTGGTGCGGCGCGCGTGGGCGTCGGTCTGGCCGGTCCTGGCCGCCGTCGCCATCGCGGTCGCCGTGTGGGAGCTGGTCGTCCTGAGCGGCTGGAAACCGACGTACGTGCTGCCCGGGCCGGGCGACGTCTTCCCGCAGCTGGGGAAGGACCTGTCGGAGAGCGCGTTCTGGTCGGGCCTGGGCCTGACCATGCG
>DASQPY010000724.1:0-2342 GCA_035643735.1 Actinoallomurus sp.
CTGTGGCCGTTCATCGAGCAGTGGGCGACCGGCGACCGGAAGATCCACCACATGGCCGACCGGCCGCGCAACGCGCCGTTCCGCACGGCGGTCGGCATGACCACGGTCGCCTTCTACGGCCTGCTCTGGCTGGCCGGCGGCAACGACATCCTCGCCGACAGGTTCCATGTCTCCCTGTACGCGACGACGTGGTTCTTCCGCGGCGCCGTGTTCATCGGCCCGGCCATCGCGTACGTCGTCACCAAGCGGATCTGCATCGGCCTGCAGCGCAGCGACGCGGCCGAGCTGGATCACGGTGTGGAGTCCGGCATCATCAAGATGATGCCGAGCGGTGAGTTCATCGAGGTGCACGCGCCGGTGAAGGAAGAGGCCGAGGCGGTCCTGCGGGCCAAGCCGGAACCCCTCGTCCTGCCGTCGGCCGAGGAGGACGAGAACGGCATCCCGTCGCCCGGCTCCCGAGGCCCTCTCGGCCGCGCACGCAAGGCACTGAACACCGCCTTCACCGCGGACGACATTCCCAATGGGCACACCAACGGACATGGTGACGGCCATGCCGATGACCACGAGGAGTCGCCCGAGGTCGGAAGCGGCGACCACAAGGAGCTGAGCCGGGGCTGACCGGCAACCGAACGGCCCGCCCCGGCACACCCGGCGGCGGGCGTTCGGCTTTCTCGTGGCCCGTTGGCCTCCGGCGAGGCCGTCGGCCCGGCGACCGCGACGCGACTGGTGTGCCGGCTCAAGACGGCGCATCGGCGGCGTCCACGGTCCCCTCACCTACCACGCCACCGTCGCTCCTGCCATCCGCCGGCCTGTTCCGTCGGCCTGTTCCGCCGGCCGGGCCCGGTGATCCGCAGGGCAGGTCAGTCGCCGCTGGGGAGGCCCAGGGAGAAGGCGGCTTCCAGGTCGTGCTGGGAGTACGTGCGGAACGCGATGTGGGTCTCCGTGTGGGTCACGCCGTCGACCTTGTTGAGGCTGCCCGCGATGACGTCGGCGATCTGCTCGTACTGGCGTACGCGGACCAGGGCGACCAGGTCGAACTTACCCGTGACCGAGTAGACCTCGCTGACCCCCGTGAGACCGGCGATGGTCTCGGCCACCTCGGGGATGCGCGAGACGTCGGCCTTGATGAGCACGATGGCGGTGATCACGAGGTCCTCCTGCGGTGGGTGGCGACGGCCTCAGGGCTGTGCCGAAAGCCTAGTCCAGCGCGGATCACTGCCAGCTCAGTGCCGCCGACTTGCGGGCGAAGCCGCCGCGGCGTACGAGCAGGCCGCAGATCATTCCGGCCACGAAGCCGTAGATGTGCGCGACGTACGCCGTCTGGCTC
This sequence comes from Actinoallomurus sp., assembly GCA_035643735.1. Classification (GTDB taxonomy): domain Bacteria; phylum Actinomycetota; class Actinomycetes; order Streptosporangiales; family Streptosporangiaceae; genus Actinoallomurus. The sequence continues at coordinate 1,328 of DASQPY010000724.1, forward strand.
TGGTCGCCCAGGCTGAACCACTGGAACACGAAGAACTGCGCCAGCAGCGCCCACGACGGCAGCCGGAACGGGAGGAAGGACAGGACCAGCGCGATCGTCCTCGACCGGGGGTACAGCACCAGGTGGGAGCCCAGCACGCCCGCGATGGCGCCCGAGGCGCCGACCAGCGGGGTCAGGGAGCCCGGGTAGGACAGCGCGAAGCCGTACGCCGCGATGAAGCCCACCAGCAGGTAGAAGACCAGGAACCGCAGCCGTCCCAGCCGGTCCTCGGTGGCCGCGCCGAAGACGAACAGGTAGACCATGTTGCCCAGGATGTGGGCCACCCCGCCGTGCAGGAACATCGACGACAGTGCGGAGAACCACGGCCGCTTGTGGAACGGCTTGGGATGACAGGCCTCCGCGATCTCCGCGGGCATCGGCTCCTGCCGATTGTTGATCATCTCCTTGGGGATCGCACCGTACTTGAGCAGGAACGTCACCTGCTCGCACTTGCGCTGGCTGTCCGTTTCGTTCTGGTGGCCGATCGAGGCGACCGGCGACAGCAGGAAGATGACCACGTTGGCGGCGATGAGGAGATAGGTGACCAGCGGAGCACGCCGAGTGGGCTGGTTGTCATAAAGCGGCAGCGCCACCCCTGCTCCTAACGCATCGGCCGACCGGCGCGGTCAACCTTACGGGAATCGGTGTCCCGATATGCCGCCTCGATCCAGCGGCGCACGCTCTCGGCTCCGTGCGCCGGGCAACTCCACGTGCCGTCCACCTCGACGAGGCGTACGCCGGGGGAGTCGAGCCAGCGCAGGACGCACTCCATCTCCTCGGCGGAGGCGCGCGGGGCGGCGCCGGGACCGGGGCGTACGGTCTCGGCCGTGGCGACGAGGGCCTCGACGTAGGGGACCGGATGGGCGTGCGGTGGCACGGTCCCGGCGGCGGCGAGACGCCCGTGCCGTACGACGTGCAGCTCCCAGCCGCCGTCGAACGCGGGCCGGGCAGCGACGAGCTGGGCGATCCCCGCCAG
>DASQPY010000725.1:0-6306 GCA_035643735.1 Actinoallomurus sp.
CTTCGAGCCGAGCCAGGTTGTTGCCGAGGCAGATGTGCGCGCCGGCGCCGAAGCTGAGGGGCGCGTTGCCGGTACGGGTCGGATCGAAGAGGTCCGGGTCGGGAAAGCGGGCGGGGTCGCGGTTGGCCGCCCCGATCAGGAGCAGGAACTCGCTGCCTCTGGGGACCGGCACGCCTTCCACGCTCAGCCCCTCGGTACGGGCCACGCGGTAGGTGGCCTGGACCGGTGAGTCGAACCGCAGGACCTCTTCGACGAACCCCTCGACCGGCAGCTCTCCCGAGCGCAGCAACGCCATGAGTTCCGGGCGCTGGAACAGGATCGCCAGGCCGTTGCCGAGCAGATTCGTGGTCGTCTCGAAGCCGGCGACCAGCAGCACGACCAGGTTGGCGACCAGCTCGACGTCGGTGATCCGGCCGTCCTCCTTGTCGCGGGCGGCCACCAGGGCGCTGATGAGGTCGTCGCGTGGCGCGTCGCAACGTTCGGCGGTCAGCGCCCGGAAGTAGTCGGCCAGTTCCCGCGCCGCCGCGTCGGCCGGTCCCAGAGCGTCCGCGTCAGGCAGGAGTTCCAGGGCGACGGTGACGTCGGCGGCGAGAGACCGGAACCGGTGGCGATCGGCCTGCGGGACCCCGAGCATCGCGCAGATCACCGATACCGGCAGCTGAAAAGCGAACTCCTCCATGAAGTCGACCGGGACGCTCTTCGTCCCTGCATCGGAGAGCCCGTCCAGGAGCAGGTCGACCGACGCCTCGATCGCCGGGCGCAGGCCCGTGACCCGGCGCGGGGTGAAGACGGAGGAGATCAGGGAGCGCATCCGGCCGTGCTCGGGCGGGTTGGTCCTCAGGATCGACTGGCCCAGCGCAGCCAGCGCGTCGTTCGCCGCCGGCTCACCGGCCGGGTCGGCCATGCCGAACCCTGGACCGCGCAGCATCCGGTTGACCGCCGCGTAGCCCGAGATCAGGAACCGGCCTTCGCCGATGGCCGCCACCGGGCCGAGCTCATGCGCCCTGGCGTACAGCGGGTAGGGGTCGGCGCGCCCCGGCGGTGTCAGCAGTGCCTCGACGATGGCCGCGGCGTTCGTACGGTCGGCGGCCGGTCGGGGCGAGGTGGGGTGCAGGGCCATGATCGTTCTCCGGAGGTGTCAGGCGTCGCGGCGATCGAGCAGGACGAAACCGACGGTCACGGCGGCGACGGCGTAGAGGCAGAACACGCCGAAGCCGGTCCAGGTGCCCAGACTGTCCGGCTCGCCGCTGACGGCGACGAAGATCTGGCTGCCGGCCTGCATCGGCAGGTAGGGGCCGACCGTGCTCTGCCAGCTGTGCGGAAGCAGGTCCAGGAGGAGGGCGGGGGCGAACAGCAGCCCGAACAGGGTGGCGATGGCTCCGGCGCCGGCGCGGATGACCGTACCCAGACCCAGGCCGAGCAGCCCGAGGACGGCGAGGTACAGCCCGCCGCCGGTAACCGCCCGCAGCACGCCAGGGTCGCCGAGCGAGGACTTGAGCCCCGTGCCGGAGCCGGACAGAAGGGTCTGGAACACGAAGTACGCCGCGAAGCTGGACACCGTCCCGACGACGAGCGCGGTCGCGGCGAAGACCATTGCCTTGGCGGCCAGGACCACGCGGCGCCGGGGGACGGCGGCGAAGGTGACGCGGATCATTCCGGTGCCGTACTCGCTCGTCATGACCAGAACGCCCAGGACGCCGATGGCGACCTGGGACAGGTGCAGCCCGGCCAGGGCGAGCCGGATGCCGTCGACCTTCTGGCGGTCGGCGGCGGACAGGCGGCCGGCGACGAAGGTCGCGGCGAGGGCCGCGAAGACGACGTTGAACACGACGGTGAGGGCCAGGGTCCAGAAGGTCGAGGGCACCGAGCGCAGTTTGAGGAACTCCGAGCGCAGGACGCCGAGAAAACCGAGTCGGCGGGCCGAGCCCGGCGGGGTGCGGATGGCTGTGGCGGTCATGGCGGCGGACCTCACTTCGTCGTCGGGGCAGCGCGGAAGGTCTCCTCGGCGGTGCGGTAGTCGACGGCATCCGCGGTGAGCTCCATGTAGCGCTCCTCCAACGAGGTCTGCTGCTCGGCGAGCTCCAGGAGCGTCATCTCGTGCGTACGGGCCAGGTCGCCGATCTCCCCCGCAGTGGCGCCGGTGACCCGCAACGCGTCGCCTCCCTGCCGCTCCACCTTCGCGCCGCGCCCGGTCAGCAGGCCGGCGAGCGTTTCGGCCTGCGGGGTGCGTACGCGCACGTGGTTGCCCGTCCCGCCGTCCAGGAAATCGGCGACGGTGGTCTCGGCGATCAGACGGCCCCGGCCGATGACGATGAGGCGGTCGGCGGTGAGGGCCATCTCGCTCATCAGATGGCTGGACAGGAAGACGGTGCGGCCCTCGGCGGCGAGGGTCTTGAGCAGGGTCCGGATCCAGTGGACGCCCTCGGGGTCCAGGCCGTTGACGGGTTCGTCGAACATCAGGACCGGCGGGTCGCCCAGCAGGGCGGCGGCGATGCCCAGCCGCTGCGCCATCCCCAGCGAGAAGCCGCCCGCCCGCTTGCGCGCCACCTTGCGCAGGCCGACCTGCTCCAGCACGGCCCATACGCGCGAGTCCGGGATGCCGTTGCTCAACGCCAGGGCGCGCAGGTGGTCACGGGCGCTGCGCCCGCCGTGCACCCCCTTGGCGTCGAGCAGCGCGCCGACCTGGAACAGCGGCCTGCGGTAGCTGCCGTACGGCCTGCCGTTGACGGTGACCGTGCCGGCGCTGGGGGCGTCCAGACCGAGGATCAGGCGCATCGTCGTGGACTTCCCGGCTCCGTTCGGGCCGAGGAACCCGGTCACCTGGCCCGGCGGGACGGTGAAGGACAGGCCGTCGACCGCGGTCGTGGCCCCATAGCGCTTGGTCAAATCGATCGCTTCGATCATGTCGGGCTCCTAGTGACCTTCGGATCCGACGACGCCGGTCAGATGGAGCACGGCGAACACCGCGATCAGGACGACGACGGCGGCGATCATGACGACGCGCCGCCTGCGCGAGGTGGCTGACGCGGCCGCGGTGACGCCGGGATCGTCTTCGTCGGTGTCCGGGTGAGCAGGCAGGTCGCTCATCAGCCGTCCTCTGCTGGGGGTGGGATGCCGGAGGTCCCGGGCGGCCCCAGTGTTTACGAGACAAAGTGTTGCTGTCAAACCACTGCGTCTACGTCATCGACAAAGCGCTTACAGTGTGAGCGTGCGAGGATCTGGAACGAGACGATCGAGACGCGGTTTCCTGGCGGGACTCCTACACGACATCGACGCGGAGCTTCTTCAGCTGAGCCTCGTACGGCGTCGCCGTGGCCACGTCGTTGTCGAGAAAGAGGGCGTCATGCAGGGCGGGCAACCGCTGGGTGGCGTACCCCCGTCCCGCTCGAAAACTCGGTTTCGTGCGGTGAGCTGGTGTTTCGCTTCATCCCGTAATGAGCGGGAATTCATCGTCGGCGATGTGACGCGCGGCCGGAACGGGCGGCGCGATCGGGATGATGCGGTGGATGCCGGTGAGCGTGAGGATCCGCAGCACGCCCGGCGTGGGGGCCAGTAGCCACAGCCGGGTACCGCAGGCGCATGCGCGCCGGTAGGCGCGTTCGATGGCTCGTACGCCGGCGACGTCGCAGAAGGTCGTGGCCGACATGTCGATGGTCAGCGTACGTGCGGTGCCGTTCAGGGTCCGTAGCAGTACTTCGCGGACCTCGGCGGCGTTGACGCAGTCGACCTCGGCGGGCATCACCGCGACGACATCCTGGGGACCGGCCTGCCGGATCTCCACGGTCATGACGGCTCTCCATTTGAGAAATCGGCCAATGGCTCATTGTTGGGATGGCTGTGGACCTGCACGGTTCTCAGTCGGGGTGGCCGAGCGCCTCGGCGACAGTGAGGTCTTCCCCGCCGCGATCAGTCCCCTGACGAGGGCGCGCCGCCCGATGAGAGCGGCGCTCCGCGCCCTCTGACGGTCGGCACTGACCGGGAACCGCAGGGCGGTGACACCGTCGACCGGTACGCCCCATCGGTGCGGCACCGTACCGCAGACCCGCGGTGGAGAGCCAATAAAATCTCATGCGCTCAGAGTAGACATTCGCTGGGCGTGTGGATAGTCTTCTCGGTGTCTCGAGGGAAGAGAACGTCAAAGAGGCACGGGAGATAAACGAACTACCCGTGAGATCGTGAGCAGGACGTCAGGTGCGCTGGAGCCGGGTATGGGAAGTGGTTCCAGGCGGGCAAGCGGCCGTTGGACGCGCTGGGACCGGGCTCGTGGGTCTGAGAAGTCCTTAGGCCGGTACGGAAAGGTTTTGAGGAAGATCAGAGGAGAAGGGGAGGGTCATACGCCGTCGGATCGCCCGCTGCCGGCTGTGTTTCGCCGCGCGGGTACCGCAGTCCCATCGGAACGAAAGGTGGTCTTCGGTCACGCTTACGCGATCCCCGCACTCGTCGCCATCTCAGATGGCCGGTGCGGGTACGACAAGCCGACATCTTCGTCGGTAGATGGTGTTGATACCTGAAACCCTGGGCCCCGGTGCTACGGCACCGGGGCCCTCATGATGTGGAGGTTCAATGGAACGAGCCGAGCAGAGCATGGCCGACAAATTCGACGATGATGACTACCCCGCCTACACCATGGGCCGCGCCGCGGAGATGCTCGGCACCACCCCGGGCTTCCTGCGCAGCCTGGACGAGGCGAAACTGATCACCCCGCAGCGCTCGCCCGGCGGCCACCGACGCTACTCCCGCTACCAGCTCCGCCTGGCCGCCCGCGCCCGCGAACTCCTCGACCAGGGCACACCCCTGGACGCCGCCTGCCGCATCATCATCCTCGAAGACCAACTCCAAGAAGCCCAACGGCTCAACGCCGAGATCCGCCAAAACCCCTGACACAACAGACGTACTGCGCGTCCGGATCTGGGGCGCCACCGCGTCCGCCCGCGTGATCATCGCCTGCTGGGCATCACGGTGCCTGCCTCCGCACGGCGGCGCGGAGCTGAGCGCCGAGACTCTCGCCGAAGTCTTCGCCCAGGGATACTTCGCGATCACCCAGGGACTCACGGCCGATGGATCTTGTCGCCATCTTCTCGTCGAAATCGCCGCGTCCCGTCATCCCCGAGTCCGGGGCTGGTGGCGCCGGCTCGCGGAGCGAAAAGGCCGCGGCCCGTTGTCACCGTCACCAAGCACGAAACGGTCCCCCGGGTCGTCATGCCCCCGCGCTACGGGAGCACTGATGAACATTACGCGTCCACGCCCCGCACGTCGTTCCCCCGCGCCCGCCAAGATCACGGCATTCGGCCCCATAGCCCCCACATGCCCGGAAGGCGTGCCTTGACAGCGTAGGAGCGGGGAACCATCATGGAAACGATGGAAACAAAACTAGTTTCTCAAGTTTCCGCTGGTGACGGGCAGCGTGCTGACGTGATCGTGGAGGCGGCCGGCCGGCTGTTCTTCGCGCCGGGCTCCGCGCGGGTGAGCATGGACGATCTCGCCCGTGAGCTCGGGATGAGCAAGAAGACGATCTACCGTCATTTCCCGGACAAGCGCAGCCTGCTGGCCGCGGTGCTGGATCGGCGGTTCGCGGCGGTGGAGCGCGCGCTGGTGGCGGCGGCCGAGGACGCAGAAGCCCAGCCGTTCGGTGTGCGGGTACAGCGGTTCCTGATCGCGGCAGGCGGTGAGCTCGGGCGTATCGGCGCGGCTCAGCTCGCGACGGGGCGAGGCGGGGCGATGCTGCGCGAGTACGTGGAGCAGCGTGTGGACGCGGTGGTCTACCGGCGGCTCGACGAGCTGTTCCGGGACGGGCACCGGCGGGGACTGCTGGCGGCGCCGCCTGAGCTGCTGAGTGAGATCACCCGTGGCGCGTTGGAACGGCTGCTCACCTCTCAGTTGCCGCACGAACTCGACTGGACCGCGGCCGATCTGCTGCGGGCGACCGTCGACACCGTGCTCTACGGGGCAATCCGCTCGACACACCCCGGCATCGGCGATGAACGGCTCCGGGGCGGTCGTCCCGACGGCTCGCGACAATGAGCAGGAGGTAGGACCATGACGGGGGCAACCGGCAGGGTGGCACTGGTGACAGGGGCCAGCAGCGGAATCGGTGCGGCCACCGCGCGCCTTCTGGCCGCGCGAGGGATGCGCGTGGCGGTCAACTACCTCCACAGCGGCACGGCAGCCGACGAGGTCGTGGCGGGCATCGAGGCCGGAGGCGGCCAGGCCATGGCCGTGCAGGCCGACGTACGCGAGGCAGTGGCGGTCGAGAGCGTGATCGAACAGGTCCAGGCGGCATGGGGCGGCATCGACGTGCTCGTGCAC
>DASQPY010000726.1:0-3196 GCA_035643735.1 Actinoallomurus sp.
TGGCCGCCGCTCGGGTGGAATCCGCCACCGTCCGTACGGCTGCCGCAGGCCGTCAGGGGGCCCATCAACAGGCCCATCAGCACGAGGGGGCCGACGCACTTACGGAATTGCATGGTCAAATTCCCGCGGGCATCGGGGCAAAATTACCTGTTGAGCTTACTGAGACCGTAGGGGTAAGAAAAGACCTTTGGCGGAACCGGTAAAACGGTCGAAACCTATTTCGGATTACAGGCGTCCGACGAGTGCGACCAGGTCAAGGCCCAAGATCATGTCGAGCTTGATCGCCGTTTCGAACTTGGCGCCGGGATCCACGGAAGCGTCATCGGCCAGCCGGGAAAGTACGGGAAAAACGCGGGGAGTATCAAGATCGGAATCGAGGGCGGCGACCGCCTCGTCGACGTACGCGCGGCTGAGTGCCTTGCCCGGCGACTCGGCCCAGCCCGCGACCTGCCGGCGCCAGAAGGTGAGCGACTCGTCCGCCTCTCGCAGGTCCTCGCCGCTCAGGTCCACGTCGGTCCGGTAGTGGCGCATCAGCAGTGCGAGCCGCACGGCCAGGGGGTCCCGGCCATCGAGCGGGGGCAGGGAGCAGCGCCCGACCGTCCCGCCGACGTGCACGTCGGCCTCACCGGAGGTGAGCTCGGCCGGCCGTACGTTGAGCTCTTCAGCCTCGGGAGCGGCCGCCCAGATGGCGATCGGGCGGAGCCGGTGGTGCCCCGCGACCCTCCGTATGAGGTCCGCCACGAGCAGCGGCCGGAGCTCGCCTGTCGAGGCGATTCTCACGACACCGGGACGTGCGAGGGTCAGGTCTTCGACGTTCCCGGTCTTTTCGTCGTACAGGCGCAACACACCACGACCCTACCCAGAACGTGACTCAACGTACGGCGGCGAACCTCAGTCGTACGTAATCCGCCATCCAGCCGGACTCGCGGCGCAGCGCGGGCGCGGCGAGTTCGTTGACCTTGTCGAGCACCGGCCCGGCGACCTCGGGGGGCACCTCGGCGATCAGCTCGGGCGCGTACAGCCGCACCCAGTCCGCGGCGCCGTCGGGACATTCGGTGAGCCGTGTCGGCCGGTCGAAGAACTCCATGAGCCGTACCGTGAACCCGGCCTCCTCGAGCCGGGCGGCGTACTGGCCGGGCGTAGGGAAGTACCAGGGCAACTCGGGCTCCGGAAGCCCGAAGACGCGCCACGCCGTCTGTACGGCGGTGATCAGATCCGCGCAGTTGCCTGCCCCGCCCATCTCGGCGACGAACCGCCCACCGGGCCGCAGAGCCTCCCGTACGCGCGAGATCACAGCCGAGGGGTCACGCGTCATCCAGTGCAGGGCGGAGTTGGAGACGACGGCGTCGTACTGATCGCCGGTGGAGAAGTCATGCGCGTCCCCGACGGCGAAGGAGAGGTTCGGATGCTCCGAACGGGCCGTGTTCACCATCTCGACCGACCCGTCGATGCCGAGCACCTCCGCCCCTCGCGAGGCGATTTCGACGGTCATGACACCGGTGCCGCAGCCGAGATCGATGATGTGTTCGTCGGGCCGGGGATCCAGCAGATCGATCAACGGGGCGCCGTGGGCGGACACGTAGCCGAACGCTGTGTCGTACGTCGCCACGGCCCATTGCATGGCCGAAAGATATCGGACAAAGAGGGCAGGTGCCGTTTACGTCTCGCATCTTGGATCACCATGGTCGCTTTCCGTCACCTCCCACCACCCGGGCGCCTGTGCGCGTCCGCGCATCCCTGGCCCTGGGGTCCGGGTGATCGCGCCGGAACCTCCCCTCCGGCACACACAACGAGCCGACCACGTACGCCAGGAAGTGGCACGGCGGCGTCGGTCCGGCGTGCCTGACGCTGCCGTTCGGGTTGGTGGCGTCCGAGTCGATGCTGGCCGGCGGCCGGCTGGAGCACGGCCGTACCGTCCAGGGCGACTTCCGCGTCCACGCCTGGCTTCGGTGACCGGGTCCCAGCGTTGGTGGGCCGGCTCGTGGTGTGCCGCCAGCCGGGAAGGACGCCGCCGTGCGGAGTCTCGCCATCCGCATGACCGGTCCCAGCTTCGTGGGCCGGCCACCGGTGTGCCGCCACGCCTGGAGCGACACCGCGGTACGCACGCCAGCCGGGGGCGCGCGCACGGCGACCGGGATACGCGCGGCTGAGTGACCTGGCGTCACCCGCCTCGCCCACCCCCGCCTTTCGCCCACCCTCGCCTCACGTCTCCCTACCTAAGCCGCCTCGCGTCGTCCCGCTTGGTCTGCCCCGCGTCCCCGACTTGCCGCCTTGAACGACGTCCCGGCCTCGGCTCGTTCCGCTCTGACCCTGACCTGTGCCCGCCCGGCCCGCGTCTTCGCCGCCCGCACCCTCCTCACACGCACGCACCCGCCCGGCCTCGCTCCGTTCTCGCCCGGGACTCGGCTTACCCGGTCTGGGTCTGTCCGGTCCGGGCTTGCCCTGGTCTCGCGCTCGCGTCCGCGCCTACCCGGCCTCGCGTGCCGGCCCACAGGTGCGGGGCGAAGGCGGCCACGCAGAAGTTATCCACAGCCTGTACAGGTGGTCTTTCGGGCTCGGCCGTAGCCACGTCAGGCTGTCCGAAGACCGAATCCCTCCAGGAGGCACCAAGTGATCGATCTCGATATCCCGAAGACCGTCCCGACCCCGTTCGTCATCGCCACCGCACAGCCCCTCCACGACCCCACGTCCATCGCGCGCGCACGGGTGCGTCAACCGTTAGCGGCCGGTCTCCTCAACTCGTCGCTAGCCTCGCGCTTTCACGCGGGCTGTGGGTGATCTGATCGTTTACATGAGAAAAGTGCCTCTGAGCTGGGAGGATCAGGATTGTCGAAGTCCAGTCCACGCCAGTTCAAGGGGCACTTTTCGCGTGCAGCCTATCGGTGGTCGGTCGAAGATCGTTGTGTCTTCGGACGGTAAGGGGATCATCTGTCAGGCCGGTGGCCTGCTGTTGATGGAGACGCTGCGGGTCAGCGGCCTGGACCAGGGCCTGTCACGGGCGCTTTCACGGTGGCGGCGGCCTCGCGCGGTCCACGATCCATCGAAGATCATCACTGATCTGGCGGTGGCGCTCGCCCTGGGCGGCGACTGCCTCGCCGATGTCGCGGTGCTGCGGAACTCCCCTGAGGTGTTCGGGCCGGTAGCGTCCGATCCTACGATCTCCCGGCTCATCGGCACGCTGGCCGAGGCGGGACCG
>DASQPY010000727.1:0-6308 GCA_035643735.1 Actinoallomurus sp.
CCTCAGGACATCGTGGACACGGACGGCCGCATGCCCGCCGCCCCGGCCTGAGACCCGGATACCGCGTCGCGGCACACCGGCTCGCTCGCCTAATCTGCTCCGCATCGAAGCATGATCGATCGGAGGCTCGCAGTGCTCGTACACCCCTGGGATTCGGCCGAGGACAAGGAGTGGCGGGCCTGGCTCGCCGATCGCGACTTCGGCCAGCTGATCGCCGGTGGACGCGGGCGCGACGTGCCGATCGTGGTCCCCACCCATTTCGTCTTCGACGGAGAGCGGACGGTCTGGCTCCATCTGGCCCGCCCCAACCCGGTCTGGGAGCCGCTGACCGAGCACCCGCGCGCGCTGCTGACCGTGGTCGACGACTACACCTACATCCGCTCGGAGTGGAACGCGAACCCGGGCAGCCCGGTCGAGCGCGGCGTGCCGACCTCGTACTACGCGACCGTGCAGCTCACCTGCGACGTACGCGTCATCGACGACCCGGTGGAGAAGGCCGAGCTGCTCGACCGGCAGCTGGCCCACTTCGAGCCCGGCTCCGCGCGGCTGCCGGTGTCGGACGGGGAGGACCCGGACCGGCGGCTGCTGCCCGGTATCCGCGGGATCGAGCTGACCGTCACCGACGTGCGGGCGAAGTTCAAGTACGGCGGCAACAAGGAGGCCGCACACGTACGGGAGATCGCCGACCGGCTGGAGGAGCGCGGCACCCGGGCCGACATCGCGGCCCGTGACCACGCGTTGCGGCGGGTGTAGATACCGTTAGGACCTGGTGTGCCGGGAAGTCTGGTCGGCGCTGTCCTTGGTGATCCTTCAGAAGGGGAAGAGGCAGTGTCGTGACCACCGTCGAGCCGTTCGGACGAGTGATCCTGCTGATCGCGTTGATCGGCACGCTCGCGGTCCTGTCCAACCGGTTCGCCGAGCGCCTGCGCATCCCAGCCCCAGCGATCTTCCTGGTGGGCGCCGCGGCCGCCGCCGAGATCTGGCCCCGCCTGGGCACCGTGCAGGTCGCGACCGTCGAGAAGATCGTCACCGTGGCGCTGGCAGTGATCCTGTTCGACGGCGGCATGCACATCGGGCGGCGGCGGTTCCGCTCGGCGGCCGGTGCGACGGTGTGGCTCGGCGTGGCGGGCACCCTCGTCACGGCCGCGGCCCTGGCGTTCCTGGCGCGCTACGCGTTCGGCATCGACTGGCGGATCGCGATGCTGCTGGGCACCGCGCTCGCCCCCACCGACCCGGCCGTGGTGTTCTCCGTACTCGGCAAACGGGAGGTCGCGGGGCGCAGCGGCACACTGCTGGAGGGTGAGTCGGGCGCGAACGACCCGGTCGGAATCGCGCTGATGGTGGCGCTGCTGACCACGAGCGGCGCGGGCCTGTCCGCCGCCGGGCAGGTCACGCTGGAGTTCTTCCGGCAGATGGCGATCGGGGCGGCCGTCGGCGTCGCGGGCGGGATGGCGCTGCTGTTCTTCATGCGGCGGCTGCCGCTGCCCAGCGCGGGCCTGTACGCCCTGCGCGTCCTTTTCGGCGCGCTCATGATCTACGGGCTGGCGACCGTGGCGCACGGCTCGGGGTTCCTCGCCGTCTTCGCGGCCGGCATCCTGCTCGGCGACGAGCGCGCGCCGTACAAGCGGGAGATCGAGCGCTTCCACTCCTCGCTGGCGAGCTTCGGCGAGATCGTCGCGTTCACCATGCTCGGGCTCACGGTCAGGCTCCACGACCTGCGCGACGGCGGTGCGTGGTGGATCGGCCTGCTACTCGCCGTCGCGCTCGCCTTCGTGATCCGTCCGGTGTTCGCCGGGCTCGTCCTGCTGCCGATCCGGCTCCGATGGAACGAGCGCGTCTTCGTGCTCTGGACCGGGCTGAAGGGCGCGGTGCCGATCCTGCTCGGGTCCTTCATCCTGCAGGCCGGGCTGAAGGACGCGCACCGGGCGTACGAGATCATCTTCGTCGTCGTGCTGTTCTCGGTGATCGTGCAGGGCGGCGTTGTGCCGGCCCTCGCTCACCGCCTGCGCATCCCGCTGCGCACCGTCGAGCCGGAGCCCTGGAGCCTGGGCGTCCGCTTCCAGGAGGAGCCGGAGGGCCTGCACCGCTACCAGGTCGTGGCCGGCTCCGCCGCCGACGGCTCGACCGTCGATGACCTGCCGTGCGGTGAGGACGTCTGGGTCAGCTTCGTCATCCGCGAGGGGCGTCTCGTTCCGGTGCGCGGCGACACCGAGATACGGGGCGGTGACGAGGTGCTGGTCCTGGCCGACGACGCGCCTCACCTGGAGGCCGTGTTCACCCAGAAGACGGGCAACTCTCCATGAAGGCCGACATCCTCGAACACTGTGTCAGCATTCTTTGAGATAGCAATACATGCTGCTCATCGCGGTTCTGGTCGTCCCCGTCGCACCCTTGGGGAGGAGCAGAAAACTTGTGGAGGCATTGTGAAGATCGGCATACCGCGCGAGATAAAGAACAACGAGTATCGCGTTGCCATGACGCCTGCCGGAGCGCACGAGCTGGTGCGGAACGGGCATGAGGTGTTCGTCGAACGGGAGGCGGGCGCCGGGTCGTCCATCCCCGACGAGGACTACATCGGGGCCGGGGCCAAGATCCTTGAGACCGCCGATGACGTCTGGTCGACCGGGGATCTGATCTTGAAGGTCAAGGAGCCGATCGAGCCTGAGTACCAGCGCATGCGCAAGGGGCAGACACTCTTCACCTACCTCCACCTTGCGGCCTCGCGCGCCTGCACCCAGGCGCTGCTCGACTCCGGGGTGACCTCGATCGCGTACGAGACCGTGCAGCTGCCGAACCGCTCGCTGCCGCTGCTCGCTCCGATGTCCGAGGTGGCCGGCCGGTTGGCTCCGCAGGTCGGCGCGTACAACCTGATGAGGTCCAACGGCGGCCGCGGCGTGCTGCCCGGCGGCGTGCCGGGCGTGGCTCCGGCCAAGGTCGTCGTCATCGGCGGCGGCGTATCCGGCCTGAACGCCGCCCAGATCGCGGTCGGCATGGGCGCCGACGTCTCGATCCTGGACGTCAGCATCGACCGGCTGCGCCACATCGACTCCATCTACCAGGGCCGCCTCACGACCCTGATGTCCAGCACGTACGCCATCGAGCAGGCCGTCCTTGAGGCCGACCTCGTCGTCGGCGCGGTGCTGATCCCCGGCGCGAAGGCGCCCAAGCTCGTCTCGAATGACCTGGTCGCGCGGATGAAGCCGGGCTCCGTGCTCGTCGACATCGCCATCGACCAGGGCGGCTGCTTCGAGGACTCCCGCCCCACCACGCACGACGAGCCCACCTACAAGGTGCACGAGTCGGTCTTCTACTGCGTCGCGAACATGCCGGGCTCGGTGCCGAACACCTCGACGTACGCCCTCACCAACGTCACGCTGCCGTACGCCATCGCGCTGGCCGGCAAGGGCTGGCAACAGGCCGTCACCGACGACGCGGCGCTGGCCCACGGCCTGAGCACCCACAAGGGCAGGCTCACCAGCTACCCGGTCGCCGAGGCCCACGGCCTGGAGTGCGTGGAGCCGGACGAGCTCCTGGTCTGAGCCCGGTCGCGGACGCGCCGGCGGTCTCTGATATCACGGACCAGGTATTAAGAGATCAAATCGCGAGGATGCGAATGAGCCGTAAAGCGCCGTCCGAGGACACCGACGACACCCGGCTGGAGGTGTCGGCCCCGAAGGACCACGCGGCGGGCGTGCCGGCCGTCGCGGTGACGATGGCCAAGGCCTACGAGCAGATGGGCGTGCGCCGCACGGCCCTGACGCTGCTGCGGGTCAACCAGAAGAACGGCTTCGACTGCCCGGGCTGCGCCTGGCCCGAGGGCGACCACCGGCATGTCGCGGAGTTCTGCGAGAACGGCGCCAAGGCGGTGGCCGAGGAGGCCACCACCCGGCGCGTCACCCGGGAGTTCTTCGCCACCCATCCGGTCTCGGAGCTGGCCGTACGCTCCGACCACTGGCTGGGCCAGCAGGGCCGGCTGACCGAGCCGATGCTCCTGGAGGCCGGCTCGGACCACTACGAGCCGGTCTCCTGGGAGCGGGCGATCGGGTTGCTCGCCGACGAGCTGAAGGGGCTGGACTCCCCCGGCGAGGCCGTCTTCTACACCTCGGGACGGACCAGCAACGAGGCGGCGTTCGCGTACCAGTTGTTCGTCCGCGCCCTCGGCACCAACAACCTGCCCGACTGCTCCAACATGTGTCACGAGTCGTCGGGCTCGGCGCTCACGGAGACGCTCGGTGTCGGCAAGGGCTCGGTGCTGCTCGAGGACCTGGCCAAGGCCGACCTGATTCTCGTGGTGGGGCAGAACCCCGGCACCAACCACCCGCGGATGCTCTCGGCGCTGGAGAGCGCCAAGCGCGGTGGCACCCGGATCGTGGCGGTGAACCCCCTGCCCGAGGCCGGGCTGATGAGGTTCAAGAACCCGCAGAAGGTCTCCGGAGTGATCGGCCGGGGCACCGCCCTGGCCGACCGGTACCTCCAGATCCGGCTGAACGGCGACCTGGCGCTGTTCCAGGCGCTCAACCGGGCGCTGCTGGAGGCGGGCGCGATCGACCGGGAGTTCATCGACGCGCACACGGCGGGCTTCGCGGACTTCGAGAAGCACGTGCAGGCCCTCGACCCGGACGACGTGCTGGAGGCGACCGGGCTCACCTCGGAGGAGATCGACGCGACCGTGTCCGACGTCCTCGGCGCGGAGCGGATCATCGTCTGCTGGGCGATGGGACTGACCCAGCACCGCAACTCGGTGCCGACCATCCGGGAGGTCGTCAACTTCCTGCTGCTGCGCGGCAACGTGGGCCGTCCCGGCGCGGGCGTATGTCCCGTACGTGGCCACTCCAACGTCCAGGGCGACCGGACGATGGGGATCTACGAGAAGCCGCCCGCGGCGTTCCTGGACGCCCTGGAGGCCGAGTTCGGCTTCGCGCCGCCGCGCGAGCACGGGCTGGACACCGTCGACTCGATCCGGGCGATGCGCGCGGGCGAGGTCAAGGTCTTCCTCGGCATGGGCGGCAACTGCCGGGCTTCGACGACTACAACACGCGGATCCGCGAGCCGGCCGGCTTCACGCTGCCGCACGCGCCACGCGACCGCCGGGAGTTCCCCACGGCCTCGGGCAAGGCCAACCTGACCGTCAACCGGCTGGGGGTGCTGCGGGTCCCCGAGGGCCGGCTGCTGCTGCAGACCGTGCGCAGCCACGACCAGTACAACACCACGATCTACGGGCTGGACGACCGTTACCGGGGCATCAAGGCGGGCCGTCGCGTCGTGTTCGTCAATCCCGATGACCTGGCGGCGCTCGACATCGCCGATGGGTCCATGGTCGACCTGGTCGGTGAGTGGCCCGGCGAGGCCGACCGCCGGGCGCCCGGCTTCCGTGTCGTCTCCTACCCGACCGCGCGCGGCTGCGCGGCGGCGTACTTTCCCGAGACCAACGTGCTCGTCCCGCTCGACAGCACCGCCGAGATCAGCAACACTCCGACCTCCAAGTCCATCGTCGTACGCCTCGAACCGGTGACCTGATGCGCCTGTCGCCTGGCCCAGAAACTCCCGTAATGTGCGGTGTATGGGGGAATTGATTCTGATGCGACACGGTGAGACCGTATGGGCTCGCGAGGGCCGCCACACCGGTCGCACGGACGTACCGCTCACGCCGCGCGGCGAGGAACAGGCGCGCTCACTCACGTCCCTCCTCGCCGACCACGAGATCGCGCTCACGCTGGTCAGCCCGGCCATGCGGGCCCGGCGCACGGCCGAGCTGGCCGGGCTCACCGGGACCGAGACCGACGAGCGGCTCTGGGAGTGGGACTACGGCGCGTACGAGGGCCGGACCACCGCGCAGATCCACGAGGAGCGGCCGGACTGGTACCTCTGGCGCGACGGGGTGGTCGGCGGTGAGACGGTCGAGCAGGCCGGCGCGCGGGTGGACGGTGTACTCGACCGGGCACGCCCCCATCTGGCCGAGGGCGACGTGGCGCTCGTCGCGCACGGCCACGTCCTCCGCGTCCTGACCGCGCGATGGCTGGGCCTGCCCCCGTCCGGCGGCCGCCTGTTCCGGCTGGACACGGGTACGCTCTCGACGCTCGGCACCGAGCACGACCAACCGGTGATCCGCTCCTGGAACGTCCCCGCGCATACGTAGGAGACCACTCGCGAAATCGTCGAGAAAAAGTCCCATCCGGCCAATCCGCGGGCCGTCCGGCTACGAATCTCCTGGTCCCATCCTGATGAGATTGGCCGGTCGTGATGTCCTTAGAGTGCTCCGACGCCCGTGGCGATGACCTGCCGGGGCCGGCGGCGAAGGTCGGCAGGAG
>DASQPY010000728.1:0-6849 GCA_035643735.1 Actinoallomurus sp.
GACTCGGTCGACCACGTCGTGGGTATCGGCAAGATCGAGCTGCGCAACCGCTCCAACCCGGTCCAGTCCATCGCGCCGGGCACGGACGTCCACCTCACCATCGACCCGGACAAGATCGCACTGGTTCCGGCAGCAGGCTGAGCCCGGCCAGGATGAGGAGCCGGTCCTGGAGTCCTTCGTCCTCGGGGGTCTGCTCGACGGCCCAGGCGATCGCGGTGGTGAGGGCGAGGAGGTCACCGGCGCGTGCGCCCTCAGGCGCGGCGCCGGCCTGACGCGCGCGGTCGAGCGGCCCTCACCGGTGGAGCGGATCGCGTCGTGGCAATCAGCGAGCGCAGTGTCGGCGGACACCCTGGCCATGCGGATCGCGACCAGCCCGCGCATGGTGGTGGCGTGGACCGCCACCGCGCGCAGCCAGGTGCTGAGGGCCACGCCGGGTGACGGATGGTCCAGGAGCGCGCCCGGCGTCGCAGAGCGCCCGGACGTCCTCGGTGCACGTCCCCGGCGCCCGGCCGCCGTCGGTGCTGGTCGCCGCTCTCGGCCCGGCGATGCCGCGCGTCACGGACTTCTTCGCCACGCCCTTCGGCACCGGTGAGGAACAAGGCGGACCGTCGGCGTGCTCGCCGCGTCGTAGCGGCTCGGGGTTCCGGACACCGCGGGCATTACGATGACACGGCCGTACCCTGATCGTCCGGTTCGGCTTCGTCGGGTTCCTGTGTGATGGAATATCGGTTGACCCGGCTGTTGCGCACGTAGTGCAGGCCCGCGTACACGATGGGGACGAGGCTGCCGCACGAGAGTGCGGCGACTGGGCCGAGGAAACCGGCGAACCAGCCGATGTTGACGTCGCCGAGCGCGGGCCCTCCGCGGGAGGCCATCTGATAGATCGCCGAGACCCGGCCTCGCATCATGTCCGGCGTTTCCAACTGCACGGCCGCCTGGCGGATCGTCGTCGCCAGCGCGTCGAAGGCGCCGATCAGCAGGCCGGCGGCGAGGGCGAGCGTCAGCCCGGGAGACTGGGCCAGCGCCAGGGTGGCGAGGCCGTAACCCGCCGAGGCGGCCAGCACGACCTTGCCGAGCGAGGTGCTGCGGGCCATCACCCGGAAGATGGGATACGTCGCGATCAGGGCGCCGGCGCTCGGGGCCGCCGAGAGCAGGCCGTAGCCGGTAGGCCCGGCGTGCAGCACCGTGAGCGTGAGGGCGGGAAGCACCACGCGGTACGCGCCGAAGAGTGTGGCCGACAAGTCCAGGCTCATCATGAGCCAGACCACCGGCCGCCCTTTGACGAAGGCCGCGCCGTCGACGATGTCGCGCCAGACGGACCGCCGTCGCGCATCGGGCACCAGCCGTGGAGTCCGGATGAACCCGAGCACGACGACGAGCACGGCGTAGGTCGCCGCGTCGACGGCGTACATGAGACCGGGGCCGTGCGCGGCGATGAGCAGTCCGGCCAGGGCCGGGCCGAGCAGTACGGCGAGTTCGCGGGACGGATTGAGCAGGGCGAAGGCCTGCGGCAACTCCTCGCGTGGCACCATCGCCGGAATCAGCGCCTGCCGGGCAGGCTGATCGAAGGTGCCGGCCGCGGTGGTGAGCAGGACAGACGCGAGTACTTCCACGGTCGTCGCCCGGCCGGCCTCGGTCAGTACCGTCAAGGCTCCGGCGACGACCAGGGCGAGCAGTTGTGTCGCCTGCAGGAGCCGGCGCCGGTCGAGGCGGTCCGCGTAGGCGCCGCCGAGCGGGCTCAGGACCAGCAGGGACACCGCCTGCGCCAGGCCGACCATGCCAGTGATCGTGGTCGACCTGCTGAGCAGGTAGACCTGGTAGAGGTTGGCGGCGACGGTTCCTCGCGTGCCGATCTGCGAGAACACCACGCCGAACCAGTAGAGATTGAAGTCGCGATGGCGCAGGGCCGGTGGCGGTTTCATCAGATCAGCTGCTCGCCACGCTCCAGCGCGGCGATCTGGTCCAATCGCTTCTGGTGGCGGCCGCCTCTGAACGCGGTGCTGAACCACAGATCGACGATCAGGTCGGCCTGGTCCGGGCTGAGGACCTTGGCGCCGATCACGATCACGTTGGCGTCGTTGTTGGCACGGGAGATCTCCGTGGTGAACAGGTCGTGGCACAGTCCGGCGCGGATACCACGGATCTTGTTGCAGGCGATCACCTCGCCCATTCCGCTGCCACCCACGACGATCGCGCGGTCGGCGTGACCGTCGACGACCCGGCCGCAGGCGTCCGCGCACAGTGGCGGGTAGTCCACGATCGCCTCGCCGGTCTCGTACGCGCCGCGGTCCTCGACCTCGTGACCCTGCCTGGTGAGACGGGCGATCAGCCGGGCCTTCATCGTGAGGCCGTTGTGATCCGCCACGATGGCGATCCGCATGCCATGACCCTCACTCTCTGTTCGGCTGGTGGGCTTGTGTGATGGCCGGTCGGGCCGGTGTGCTCAGCCGGTCAGGTTCAGGGTGCTCTCGGCGAACAGCGACTCCACGGCGGGCCGCCGCTCGAGGATGTGCTGACTCACGGCGTGCTCGATGAGCTCGTCGATGACGCCGCGGTTCGGCGCTATGCCGTACGGCAGCGGGTCCGTGCCGGTGATCTCCATGACGCGCCGGTACATGACGTCCGCCGGGGTCGGATCCTCGATCGCGTCACTGCGCAGCCGGTCGACGTACCGGTTCTTGGCCTGGGAGAAGGCCTCGAACACGGCCGTTGCCAGCTCCGGGTGCGCCGCGAGCAGGTCGTCCCGCACGACCACCAGGTGGTTGATGGGGTAGTGGCCGCGCCGGCGGAGCGCGGCGAAGCCGGCCTCCGCGGCGTCGGGAATGAGGGGCACGAGGTCGGCGGCGCCGGGGGTGACACCGACCGCGGCCGCCAGCTCCCCGGCGGCGACCAGTTCCGGCAGGCGCTCTCCCGGCCGCACGGGCACGACGTTGGCCGGGGGGCGGTACTCGGCGACGTGCTCGTCCCCGGAGAGCACCCAGGTCACCTTGTCCAGGTCGACGCCGTACTCCTCCTGCAGAACGCCGCGTGCCCACACTCCGGTCGTCACGGTGTATCCGCGGTTGACCCCGACCTTGTGACCCTCGAGATCCTTCGGGCTCGGGACGCCGGCGTCCCGAGCGCGCACGATGGCGCCATGGTGGAACCCGCGCACCAGGAAGATCGGCAGTGCCGTGAACGGCTTACCGTGGGCCTTGGCGCACAGGTAGGTGGTCATCGCCATCTCGCAGACGTCGAACTCCAGTCCCCGGACCATCCGGCGGAAGGCGTCGACGAGAACCGGAACCTCCTCGAAGGCGAAGTCGAACCCCTTGGGGCCGACCGTGCCCTCCTTGAGGGCGCGGTTGTTCCCCTGCGTCCGGGTCACCGTCCGCAGCCGTATGTCCGGCATGTTCTCTCCCGCTCGCTGACGGCCGCCCCACCCTGTCCGGCCGAGAACCCCCGGACGGCGACTGGCTTCTGTCTTATGGTCTGATAAAAAACTATAATACCATTGACCCCACGGATCAATCGTACGAGCTGGGCGGAGCCGGGCGCTGAACATATTGGTTAGACCATTTCCGCTACGATTGCACGTACGGGGAAGCCAATCGAGATCGTGGAGGACGCCGGTATGCCAGGGAGCGCATCGGGTGGGGCGCCAGGCGACAGGAGCACGGCGGACCTGTTCAGCCCGGTGAGCGTCGGTCGCATCTCCGAGGTCATCGTGGAGCAGATGCGGATCCTGATACGCGAGGGCAAGCTCGTTCCCGGCGACCGGCTGCCCAGTGAGCGGAGCCTGTGCGAACGGTTCGGCGTCAGCCGCGTGACGGTCCGCGAGGCCCTCCGGGTGCTCGAGGCCAGTGGGCTGGTGGAGATCCGCGTCGGAGCACGGGGAGGCGCCTTCGTCACCCTGCCGTCCAGCGAGCGCGTGGGGGAGGGGCTGGCCGAGCTCTTGACCCTGGCCCCGATGACCGCCAGCGACGTCACCGAGGCCCGCATGGTCTTCGAGCTCGGCATCCTGCCGCTCGTGGTGGAGCGCGCGACGGATGAGGACATCGCGGACCTCCGTGTCCTCGTCGAGCAGGGTCTGAGCGCCCTGGAGGCCGGTTCGTACACCATGGCGATGTCGGCGGCGTTCCACGTACGCGTCGCCTCCTCCACGCACAACCCGGCGATCGAGATGCTGGTGCAGAGCTTCCACGGCCCGATGCTCATGTCGCTCCAGCAGGCGCAGGTCGCCGCGCCGCTGATGGGCCCCCGGGGAGCGCACGAACACTTCGAGCTGGTCGAGGCGATCGAGCAGCGAGACGCCGAGCGGGCCCACGCCATCATGTCGCGCCACCTGCAGCGGACGGCCGGCCGCCTGGCGGAGAACCCCGAGTCGGGTCAGGCGAACGTGGGAGGCGGCCAGTAGCGGCAGGCACCGGACACCCCGGGCCCGCAGCGGTCTCCGCGACAGGCCCGGCGTCACGCGTCGGCCGGCCGGTCCTGTCGCGGGTCCTGGTGGAAGATCAGCGACTTGATCGTGACGGGCACGGTGTTGGACGGAAGCCGGATGCGGCCGATGTCGATGTAGTCGAAGTCCCGGAGGCTGAGCCCGTCGATGACCAGTAGTTCGCCGGTGACGGCGAGCTCCTCGCGTAGCAGCCGGCCGAGCGTCATGGCGACGTCTCCGTCGAGCATGACGTAGACCGGCCGGCCCCGCGCGATCCGGTCCGCCAGGCCGTCCCGGATGGCGCGCGCGAAGGGAAGGACCCGGTCGTAACTCGGCAGGCCGTGCCAGGACAGGGCCAGGGCGACGTCCGTGTCGGTCTCGTCCGCGTCGAGGGCGACGAGGTGACGGCGGATCGCGGTGGCGACCGCCGCCGCGTCGACGATGTCCCCGAGCTCATAATCCGGCCGTACCACCTGCATGTTGCGGCGCGGTAGCAGTGCGTCGGGGTCGGTGATGCAGCCGGTGTTCCCGCTGAGCTGCACGCTGTACTCCGACGCGCCGAGCGCGGTGGCGCGGATGCATTCTCCCGCCGGCAGCAGCGGGAAGGGCAGAGTCCCGGCATCCACCCGGCGGCGCAACGCCCGGCCGAGCGGGCGGCCGAGGTCGCCGAACGCCCGGCTCTCCCTGCCGTACACGTATTCTGCGACCCCGCCGGAGAACATCACCCCGTCGATCGGTCCGGCCTCCGCCAGCGGCTCGGTGAGGTACAGCCGTGCGATGTCCCGGGGGAGCGGGACGGCGGTGAGCGCCTCGACGAGCGCGTCCGCCATCGTCTCCGCGACCTTCTCGACCTCGTCCGGCCGGGCGAGGTCGCCGATCTCCCAGGAGTACCCCGCGCGTTCGGCGTGCCGGCGGCCGGCCGGGTCGAGGCGGGCGATGCGATCCTGGTCGTCGATGACCAGGAGCCGGCCACCGACGTGGACCGCGGAGGTCGTGGTCACCCGGCCGCGGTCCAGCACCGCGAGCTTGGTCGTCCCGCCCCCGATGTCGACGTTCAGGATGCGTCGGCCGGTGTCGTGCGACGCCTTCGCCGCGCCCGAGCCGTACGCGGCGAGCATCGCCTCCATGTTGTGCCCGGCGGTCGCGTTGACCAGTTCGCCGCCGCGTTCGGCCACGACGGTCGCGATGGCCTCGGCGTTGTCACGGCGCAGCGCCTCACCGGTGAGGATCACGACGCCGGTGTCGACGTCGGCGGGGCGGACGCGCGCCTCGTCGTAGGCGTCGTCGATGATCGACCCCAGTGCCTCCGCGTCGATGTGCTCGGCACTCGCGTATGGCGTGAGCGCGACCGGGGAGCGGTAGTCGGTCTGCCGGCGGATCACGATGTAACGGGTCGTCAGGCTCTCGCCGATCCGCCGCAGGTGCAGGCGGGAGAAGACGACCTGCGTGCCGGACGAGCCGATGTCGATGCCCACGCTGTGCAGCGTGACGTTGTCCTGCTGCCAGATCGGATTCTCCTCGATCGGGCTCAGAGCCTCGTCGTCGTGGGCATGGTCGTGGTCCGGGACGTGCGCCGAGTAGACCGTGTGGTTTTCGCGACCGTCGGTGTGGTCGTGCGGATGCCTCACGGCTTGGGCGGCAGCGTCTCGAGCTCGGCCGCGTACGCCTCGTCCATGTTGGGCTCGATTCCGCTCTTGGCCAGGGCCTCGCGGAAGGTTTCCCGGACGTAGGATGACTCGTCGGCGTAGTCGATCTGGTCGCCGCCGATGCGCTGGCTGATCCATGCCTTCGGCACGCCCTGCGCGTTGCGGATCGAGACCGCCTCGTGCTTGAAGGCGAGGTACCGCGCGGGCTCGGGACCGCTGTTGAAGTGCTGGTGGAACCACATGTTCGGCGGAACGATCAGGGAACCGGGACCCCATTCGTAGCGCCGCGGTTCCTCGCCCTCCGGCCACATCAGGCTGTAGCCCGTGCCCGTCAGGATGATGACGTGGGCGCCCGGGCCGTGCCGGTGTCCCTTCTTGTACGTCGCGATCGGGAACTGCGAGATGTGGCTGTTCATCGAGCCCTTGGCCATCGCGAAGCGGATGTGCCCGCCGCCCGCGCCGCGCTCCTTCGCCGCGACCAGCGGCAGGTTCATCGCGTCGGCGACGAAGTTCGTGTCCAGGAGCAGGCCCTTCTGCTCGCCCTTGGGGGAGAAGTAGTCGGGCTCGCCGTCGAAGCGTTTCGGGAAGTCCCGTGAGGTGTTGAAGACGAAGTCGGCGTCGTCGTAGAGGTTGATGACCTGGGGCAGGTTGGTCGAGGCGACGAACCGCGCGGTCCTCTGGCCCGAGCCGTTGAAGTGCTGGTGGTGGGTGTTGAGCGGGATGGCGAAGATCGAACCGGCCTGCCACTCGAACGTGACCTCGGCACCGGCGTCGTTCCAGACCTTC
>DASQPY010000729.1:0-4716 GCA_035643735.1 Actinoallomurus sp.
ATGCTCGAGACTCCCGAGGTCGACCTCGGGAGTCTCGAGCATCTGCGTAGTCATAACCGTGTCGACCCCTTCCGCGTTGAGAACTCATCGGATGCTACGCGGCTTCGGGTCGGTGCCGGTCTTCCCTGTCCTCAAGCAGAAGTACGGCAACGAGACGGTCAACGAGATGATCATCGTGCTCGGACAGGAGATCGTCAGGCAGAAGCCGGTCGGCAGACTACGGCAGGTGAGTGCCGGGCAACCGGGGTCTGCGTACTCCTTGTAAGCGGCAGACCGCCGGTTTCCCGGCACGTCGCTCAGTGCTCGGCGAGACGCATCAGGCCGAGCAGGCGGTGCACCGGGTCGCGGAACCCGGTGTTGCGATGAACGGCGATCATCGACATGTCGCGGTAGACCCGCTCCATCCGGGCGCCCTTCACCATGACCCTCGCGCCGGCGCTGCGGAAGATGTTGCGTTCCGCGCTCTCCCACGCCTGCACGATGACCTCGCGGGCGATGGCCCCGATGTACTGGTCGTCCTCGAAGGTGAACGAACCGCGTCCCGAGGCGGCGTCCTCGCACTGTTCCCGGTGCATCCGCGCGCACTGCAGTAGCGCCGCCTCCGCCGTCGCCAGCTGGATCTCCGCGGTCCCGAGCCAGCGCTGGTAGTCGGGGTCGGTACTCCGGGGTACGAGCGGTGGCAGCGACGTGGGCCGGGTCCGCGTCAGTTGCTCGTACTCGTCCAGTGCGTTGTAGCCGGCGCCGACCGTGATCGCGGCGAGGGTTATGGAGAAGACCCCGGCATTCCGGCCCGAGTAGAGCGGGTTGCCGTGCAGGCGCAGCCCCGGGGTCCCGGCGCTGACGTCGACGTCGATCATGTTGGTGCGTTCGAGGACATAGTGGTCGGGCACGCGTGCGCCCTGGAGGACGATGCTGTGCGACCCGCTGCCGCGCAGGCCCAGTTGGTCGCCCCAGTCGTCGAGCATGGTCCACGCATCACGCGGGACGAGGAACAGCAGCATCTCGCTGTCGACGTCCTCCGGCGCGACTCCCTCGGGGATCGCCTGGCCGAGGAAGTGCGTCGAGTACGGGATCCCGGAGCAGTAGCCCACCTTGCCGTCGAGGCGCCAGCCGCCCTCCTCGCGCCTGGCGACGATGCTCGGCGCGGCGACCGAGGCCGCTCGGAACTCCTGCCCGTCACCGAAGACCTCCGCCTGCGTACGCTCACTGAAGGAAGTGGCGACCTGCAGAGCGTGGGCCGCGGCCAGGCCGTAGCACCAGGCGCTGGACACGCAGCCCCGGGCGAGTTCGATCAGTACCCGGACGAACGTCGACACGTCAAACTCATGGCCGCCGTACCGCCGGGGGATGTAGATCCGATAGAGGCCGGCCGTCTCTAATGCCTGATGGATCTCCGGCGAGTAGTAGGTGCGCTCCTCGGCGTCGGCCTGCAACTCGATCAGCCGGGGACGCAACTCCCGAGCACGCTGGACCAGGTCGTCCGGGGTGAGGTCGGGCTGCGGCGGAATGACGTTCGCGTCGTTCGTGACGGCCACGGATGATCCTCCTAGGGCACGCGGGGGGACGCGGGCACCTCAGTCTCTGCGCGGCGGTACCGCCCTGTCTCCGGGGCTATACCAAGTTGTTACAAATCGTCCCCTTTCCTCCTGACGAATGATGTCAAGTCGTTCGGTGTTCTCGTCGGCGGGTCCTGCGGCCCGGAACATGGCGAACGAGTTCTTCTGCGGCCCCTAACATGCGTCACCATGACCGATGAAGGCGTCCGCCCGTTCCGGATCGACATCCCGCAGGAGCAATTGGAGGACCTGAACGAGCGGCTCGACCGCGTGCGGTGGCCGGACGAGTTGCCCGGTGTCGGGTGGGAGTACGGGATCCCGCGCGGCTATCTGCAAGAGCTCGTCCAATACTGGCGGCATCGGTACGACTGGCGTGCGGCGGAGGCGCGGCTCAACGCGTGGCCGCAGTTCACGACCACCATCGACGGGGCGAACGTCCACTTCGCTCACCTCCGGTCGCCGGAGCCGGACGCGACTCCGCTCATCATCACGCACGGCTGGCCGGGCTCGATCGCCGAGTTCGCGCAGGTCGCCGGGCCGCTGTCCGACCCGCGGGCGCATGGCGGGGATCCGGCCGACGCGTTCCATCTCGTGATCCCGAGCATTCCCGGGTTCGGGTTCTCCGGGCCCACGCGGGAGACCGGGTGGGAGTTCCGCCGGGTCGCCGCCGCGTTCGGAGTGCTGATGGGCCGCCTCGGCTACCCGCGGTACGGCGCGCAGGGGGGTGACTGGGGGGCGGCCGTCTCCCGCGAGCTCGGCCGCACGCACCCCGGTCAGGTGATCGGCGTGCACCTCAACCTCATCCCCGGCGCGGGGGCGACCTCCGAACCGGACGCCGGCGAACTCGCCACGCTGAGTCCCGCCGAGCGCGAACGCACTCTCGCCTCCTGGGAGCGCGGCAGGCGCTGGGCCCGCGACCGGCAGGGCTACGCCGACATCCAGTCCACCCGCCCGCAGACCCTCGCCTACGCGCTGACCGACTCTCCGGTCGGGCAGCTGGCCTGGATCGCGGAGAAGTTCAAGGAGTGGACGGACTCGCGCGACCGGCCCGAGGACGCCGTCGACCGCGACCAGCTGCTCACCAACGTGATGCTCTACTGGCTGACCGGGACCGCCGGGTCGTCCGCGCGGATCTACTACGAACGGGCGCACGCGGACTACTGGGGAACGCCGGACGAACCGTCGACCGCACCGACCGCCCTGGCCGCCTTTCCGCAGGAGAACTTCATCCCGCTGCGGCACATCGCGGAGCGGACCAACGTCATCGTGCGATGGACGGAGCTCGATCGGGGCGGCCACTTCGCCGCGATGGAGCAGCCCGACGTGCTGGTGACGGACGTGCGCGCGTTCTTCCGGCAGCTGCGAGAGGCCTGGTCTAGGCCGGGACGACGTTGATGCCTCCGGAGTCGGTGCGCACGTAGATCCTGAAGGGCGCGTTCGGGACGGTGGGGACCCTGACGTGCTTGCCACCCGAGTCGGATCCGACGTCGACCTGGTACTGGCCGTCGGGCAGCCCGACACGCACCGAGCCGGAGTCGCTGGTCGCCCGCACGTTCTGCGGCGGAGACGTGAACACCATCCGCATGCCGCCGGAGTCGGTGGAGGCCTTCGCCGTGGGCGAGTGGACTTCGGTGGCTCGGAGCGAGCCGGAGTCGCTGCTGGTCTCCAGCGCGCCGCCGACGTCCTGGATCGTGAGCGAGCCGGAGTCGGAGTGAGCGCTGACACTGCCGGGGACATGCCTCACGGCCTGCGAACCCGAATCGCTTCCCGTGTCGGCCGCCGCGACACCCTCGACGTCGATGCGGCCACTGTCGGTACGGGCCCGTACGCTCACCGAGGCGGGCACGGTCAGCTCGTAGTCGACGCGGCACCGTGAGCAGCCCTTGGTGAAGGTCAGCGTGCCGTCGGCCAGCCGCTGCGCGGGGTGCGGGGTGCCGCTCTGATAGTGCACGACGCGGTGGATCGTCACGCCGTCGCCGCTGCCGGCCCGTACGATCACGTGGCCGTCGCCCCCGTCCACCTGGAGGCGGTTGACCGTCCCCGTGACGTGGGCGTCGGCGGGTGTGGTGCTGTGCCGGTAGTCGGCGAAGTGCACACCCACGCCGCAGCCCGACGCGGTCAGGGCGATGACGGCGGCGATCGCTACGCTGCGGCTGTTCACGGATGACTCCTCAAGGTCGGCTTGAGAAGAACGCTACGGGAGCCTCGACCCCCGTCCCATGTGGCTGGCATGCCGGGTGAGGGTGGGGCTAACCCCAACACACGGCCACCCGGGTCAGTCCTCTTTCTTGTCCTCGTCCGGGTCGACGATCGGCATGGCGGCCGTCTCGTCGAACGCGTCCTGCTCGGGGAGGCCGCGGACGTCTTCCAGGTCGCCCTTTGCCAGCGACTCCCAGTTGCTCGCGTCCTTCAGCCGGTCGAAGCCGCGGCGGATGCTGTCCCAGCTCTCGTCCGCCAGCGGAGTGCCGATGTCGGAGGAGTCGATGGGGCCATCGGTCAGGGGGTCGGGCTCCTGGCCGCCCGCGACGCGGAAGTCCTGATGCGCGGGCGCGGGCGGGTGGTGCCCGTTGGTGCCGTTGCCGTCCGCAGGGGTACGGGTGGGCGGCTCGTACGGCTCCAGCGACGAGAACGGCTCCTCCGGCTCGTACGACTCACGAGGTGGCTCGGCGGGGCGGCCCTCCCAGGCGCCGTCCGCGGACGGCGCGGGCGCCGGGAGCTGCCAGGAGGGGGATTCGGCGGAAGGATCGTCCCAGGACAGCGACTCGGCCGGAGGCTGGTCCCAGGAAGGTGACTCCGCGGGGGGCTGGTCCCAGGCGGGCGACTCGGCCGGGGGCTGCTCCCAGGAGTCCGCGTGGGACGGTGCCTCGGGCCTGGTCTCCCAAGGGGAGTCGGACGGGTTCTGGCCCCACAGCGGCACGTCGGCCGGGGGCGGTCCCGCGGCCTCGGGCGGCCGGCGCTCCCATGGCGACAGGCCCGAGGGCGACCCCGACGACGGCCGGTGCGACGAGGTGCCGGCGGGCCGGCGCTCCCATGGCGCCACCTCGGCGGAGTGCGCGGGTACCGGCGGTGAGGAGTCCGGCTCGGGCGGATACTCCTCGCCGTCATCGCTCGAACGCCGCCGCCGCTGCCTCCAGCCGAGGATCATGCTGAGCAGGATCAG
>DASQPY010000730.1:0-3758 GCA_035643735.1 Actinoallomurus sp.
CGTACGTCGAATGTCAGGTGGGGGACGAGGTGCTGTGGGGGATCGGCATCGACGCCAACACCGTCACCGCCTCGCTGAAGGCGGTGCTGTCGGCCGTCAACCGCGCGGCGCGCTGACCGGTCCCGGCCGCCGTTGATCGCCCTACAAGGGTGCTCGGCGGCGGCCTCGGGGTCGGCGGCTCTGGGGGTGGGGGCGGCGGGCTCGGGGTCAGCGGCCGTGGGTCATGACGTGGTCTACGAGCTCGCGCAGCGGGCCCCGTAGATCGGACTCGGCGACCTGGGCGGAGTGGTCGCCGATCTGGATGTCGTAGACGAACCGGTCGGGCTCCGGCCTGGGTTCGGGTATCTCGTCCAGCCGGACGTTCTCGATGAGACCGGCCACCGCCGGATGGTCCGCCGAGTCGACCTCGGCGCGGCGGACCAAACCGGCGAACCCGCCACTGCGGGTGACGGCCACTCTCACGTGATTTTGACCCCCACCGTCGTCCACGCCTCGCGTACGGCGTCGCTTTCCGGGCTCTTCACACCGAACAGGGTGCCCGCCGTCGCATAGGTCATGTTGGCGAACAGCGCGAAATCTGCGCTCATGGGCACATTTTTGCTGGTCAGGGTGTCGTACCAGATCTGTCCGGCCTTCTCCCACGCGTGGCCGCCGATCGTGGTCGCGGCCAGGTAGAACGCGTGGTTGGGAATGCCGGAGTTGATGTGCACCCCGCCGTTGTCGCTGTCGGTGTCGACGTAGTCGGCCATCTGGGCGGGCTGCGGGTCCTTGCCGAGGGTCTCGTCGTCGTACGCGGTGCCCGGTGCCTTCATCGAGCGCAGCGCGACGCCGTTCACCGACTCGGTGAACATGCCATGGCCGATGAGCCAGTCGGCCTGGTCGGCGGTCTGGCCCAGGTGGTACTGCTTCACCAGGGAGCCGAACACGTCCGACACCGACTCGTTGAGCGCCCCGCTCTGGCCCTGGTAGTCCAGGCCACCGGAGTACTGCGTGACGCCGTGGGTCAGCTCGTGGCCGGTCACGTCCAGCGGCCCGGTGAAGGTCTTGAAGAGGTCCTGGTCCCCGTCGCCGTAGACCATCTGGGAGCCTTCCCAGAAGGCGTTGTCGTAGTCGACGCCGTAGTGGACGGTCGCCACCAGCGGCAGGCCCGCGCCGTCGATGGAGTTGCGGCCGTAGGCAGTGTTGTAGAACTCGAACGTCACGCCGAGCCAGTCGTAGATCTCGTCGGCCTGCTGGTCGCCCGTTGCCGGAGCGCCCTCGGACCGTACCGTCCTGCCGGGCAGGGTCTCCTGGTGCCCGGCGTCGTGGAGCGTACGGTTCGCCGCCGCGGGTGCCGTGGCCGGAGGAGGCTTGGCGATCAGTTGCGCGGCGTCGCGTACCCGGCGCTGCTGGTGGTCGAGTGTGAGGGTGCGCTGGGCGAGCTCGCGCACCTGCTCGTCGCCGTGCTGCTCGGCGACGTGCCGGAGAATGTGCGGTGGGACGATCGTGCATCTCATGGATTCACATTTGCATGGCGAATGTGATCCATACCACTACCGACCAGGCCGCAAGTGGTCACTGTAAGTTAATTTCCAACTACAGCGTGTTGACAAACGTAGATTGTCACCAGTCGCTGCCGTAATCCCCATAGTCATCCACGACGTCGACGACGTCCACATGTTCGACGACCTCGTCGTTGTCGAACATCTCGTTGACGACCATGCCGCCGAGGAAGCCGGCCGCGCCGGCGGCGACCATCGAGCCGGTGCCGTACCCGCGTCGCTGCGGAGTGTAGTCCTGCGGATAGCCCGCCTGGGGGTAACCCGGCTGAGGGTAGCCGTTGCGGCCCCGGAGGTGGTCGGTCCAGCGCTGCGCGCAGGCGGGGCAGGCGTACACCGGCCGCGGCACGCCCCACTGCGGCGACCACATGATCTCCTGGCTGCCGGAGCCGTGCGAGGCGTCGAAGAAACAGGTCACGTCGTCCCCCTGGAGCGGTGGATGGTCGGTCCGACGGGGATTTGACCGTCGCGGGTACCGGGCCGGTTCCACCTGGTTCGTGCGGGACAATGAGCGGGTGAGTCTTTATCGTGACGAGGGCGTCGTGCTGCGCACCCAGAAGCTGGGTGAGGCCGACCGCATCGTGACGATCCTGACCCGGCGCACGGGGCGGGTGCGCGCGGCGGCCAAGGGCGTGCGCAAGACCAAGTCGCGGTTCGGCGCGCGGCTGGAGCCCTTCACACACGTCGACCTGCAGCTGTACGAACGCCGCTCGCTCGATCTCGTCACGCAGGCCGAGACGCTGCGTCCGTACGGCGAGCGTCTCGCCTCCGACTACCCGCGCTACACCGCGGGCACCGCGATGCTGGAGACGGCGGAAAAGCTCACGCCGGTCGAAAAGGAGCCGGCGCTGCGGCAGTTCCTGCTGGTCGTCGGGGGGCTGAGGACGCTCGTCGAGGGTGGTCACGATCCTCGGCTGGTCCTGGACGCCTT
Source organism: Actinoallomurus sp. (assembly GCA_035643735.1). Lineage (GTDB taxonomy): Bacteria > Actinomycetota > Actinomycetes > Streptosporangiales > Streptosporangiaceae > Actinoallomurus. The sequence continues at coordinate 2,470 of DASQPY010000730.1, forward strand.
CTTCCTGCGGTCCCTGGCGATCGCGGGGTACGCGCCGGCGCTGGAGGAGTGCGCGCGCTGCGGCGAGCGTACGGGCCGGTCGTTCGCGATCGCCGCGGGCGGCATGGTCTGCGGGTCGTGCCGGACGCCGGGCTCGGCCAGCCCCGCCGAGGCGACGATCGGGCTGATGATCGCGCTGCTGCGCGGCGACTGGGTGCGTGCCGATTCGAGCGAGCCACGCCACCGAGTAGAGTGCAGCGGCCTCGTCGCCGCCTACCTCCAGTGGCATCTGGAACACGGTATTCGCTCTCTCCGCCATGTCGAGCGGGAGGCGCCGAGCGAGCGTAGTGGTCGGCTGAGGGACGAGGCCGGCCGCGGAGTGAGTGAGAAGCCGAGCGCGGCGGATCCGCGCGGGGTGCCGCTGCGAGATGCCGCCATGGAAATCGAATAGGAGAAGAACGCGAATATGAGGGCCGTACAGCCGCCGGAGCCGCACGAGAGCGGAGCGCGACCGCCGGAGCTGCCCAAGGAGCTGATTCCCCGCCATGTCGCCATCGTCATGGACGGCAACGGCCGCTGGGCCAAGGAACGCGGCCTGGCACGCACCGAGGGTCACAAGATGGGGGAGTACGCCCTCTTCGACGTGATCATGGGAGCCATCGAGCTCGGCGTGCCGTACCTGTCGACGTACGCGTTCTCCACGGAGAACTGGCGGCGTTCGCCGGAAGAGGTGCGGTTCCTGATGGGGTTCAACCGCGACGTGATCCGCCGCCGCCGCGACCAGCTGCACTCGATGGGCGTACGCGTGCGGTGGGCCGGCCGGCGGCCCAAGCTGTGGCGCAGCGTCATCAAGGAGCTCGAGGACGCCGAGCGGATGACCGAGCGCAACAACGTTCTGACGCTGCAGTTCTGCGTCAACTACGGCGGGCGGGCCGAGATCGCGGACGCCGCGGCGGCGATCGCCCGTGACGTCCAGGCCGGCAAGCTCCGGCCCGACAAGATCAGCGAGAAGGTCTTCGCGCGTTACCTGTACCGGCCCGAGGTGCCCGAGGTCGACCTGTTCCTGCGTCCGTCGGGGGAGCAGCGCAGCTCCAACTTCATGGTCTGGCAGGCGGCGTACGCCGAGTTCGTCTACCAGGACGTCATGTGGCCCGACTATGACCGCCGCAATTTCTGGCAGGCGTGCGAGCAGTTCGCCCGCCGCGACCGCCGGTTCGGAGGAGCGATACCGAACGAGGTCACCGCGGCGCAGTAGGGCCTCACACCGCCCTGAGGGGGCGTTCGGGCTCGTCGGGCGGTTCGCCGGCCGG
>DASQPY010000731.1:0-4781 GCA_035643735.1 Actinoallomurus sp.
GGCGGTCCAGGCACTGATCTACCGCGGCCTGGCGAAACACCCGGCCGGCCGGCCACCGGGTGCGCTGGAGTTCGCCGAAGAGCTGGAGGTGGCGGCCACCGCGGCGTACGTGCCCGAGTGGGAGTCCAACGGCTGGCGGCGGCTCGCCGAGGTCGCGGCCGGCCTCGTCGCGCTGTTCCCGCTCGCGGCTCTGGCGGCAGGGACCGTCCCGGGCGCGGCCGGCCATCTGGGCGGGGCCGCGGCGGGCAAGGCCGCCGCGGCCACCGGGCGCGGCGTACTCACCAAGATCTTCGGGACCAACGCCGCGGCGAAGGTGGTCGCCGTCGCCACCGGCCTGATCGTGGTGGGATCGGCGACGACCGCCGCCATCGTCGTCAGCCATCACCAGTCGAAGAAGCCGAAACCCGCCACGGCATCCGTACGGGTCGAGCTGGCCTCTTACACGCAGTCCATCGCCGGCTTGGACCTGCGGGACGCGCACTACGCTCACGTGAGGGGCGTCCGGGACGCCACCGCGCAGCGCAAGATCGATCAGGCGCTGTTCGCGCCGCTCGAGTGGAGCATCGCCGAGATGCGGAAGCAGAACGCGGAGGCCAATCCTCCCTGCACGAAGCCGACCATTCTCCACTCTCGACCCGAGATCGGGATGAGCGGGCCGCACCTGGCGTCGGTCCAGTACGCACTCCCGGCCACATTCTGCTCTCCCCTCGACTACCAACTGCCCCGGGTCAACATCAATGTCGACCTGCGCACCGGAAAGGCGCTGACCGCCGACGACGTGTTCCGGCCCGAGACGCTCAGCCCGAGCGGCCTCGCGACACTGGTGAAAAGGGTGTCCGCGCATGTCACCCAGCAGCGCGACCTGTATTCCGTATGCGTGCGGACGCCCCTGCCTCACGAGGATTTCTATCCGGGCGAACCGCTGCTGACGTCACGGCCTCAGCCGCCGCGCATCTCACCGTTCTTCACGGCCAAGGGAGTGGTCATGAGCTGGTCGCATGCGGGCAGCGAGTGCCCCTACTACGGGATCACCCTGCCGTACTCCGAGGCACGCGACCTGCTCAACCCGCAGATCGCCGCAGAACTACCCAGATAGCGACCTTGGTCGAGGAAGATGGACTGATGACCAAGCTGACCGGAAAGCAGATCGCCGACGAAGGGCTGGACGGATGGGCCTACCTGCTCGGTGGCCTGCAGACCCGCATTCGAACGCGGAACTTCGTGACCGGGCTCTCGGTCGTCAACGCCATCGGCGCGGCGGCCGAGGAGATGAACCACCACCCGGACATCGACCTGCGCTACACCCACGTCGACGCTCGGCTCACAAGCCACGACGAGCACGGCGTCACCGAGCGCGACATCCGGCTCGCCGGCACCATCACCTCGATCGCCGCCGACGCGGGCGTGCGGTTGGAGTCCGCGAACGTCTCCCGGCTCGAGCTGGCCCTTGACACCCTGGCCCACGAGGGGGTCCTCCCGTTCTGGGCCGCGGTGATGGCGATGGAGCACCGGTCCGGACCCGACTTCGGCGACGAGCTTCGCGACCCATCTGACGCCCTGCCGGCCATCTGGTTCCAGACATCCGGCAGCGAGGAACCCCGGCAGCGCTGGCACCCGGATGTGTGGGTGGACCCCACGCAGGTCCAGCCGCGCATCGACGCCGCGCTCGCCGCCGGCGGCACGCTGGTCAGCGACGCGCAGGCGCCGAGTTTCTGGGTACTCGCCGACCCCGAAGGCAATCGCGTCTGCTTGTGCACCTGGCAGCATCGCGGCTGAGCCTGGCCGGCACGAGGGAGTCGCTCCGCTGGACACCCGAGATGCTGAGATCGGGGCTCAGGTCGGCGGGGTTCGAGCCGCATTTGATTTCAATCGATACCGTATCGAATGATGCATGGCCGATAAAGTGCTCCTATGACCGCCGACGTTCCTGACAGGACCACCGCCTCGCGTGCGACCGACCGCCCCGGGGATGCCTCGCCTTTCGCTCTCGGCCTGCTGCTGCGCCGGGCGCACTGGCGCGCGGCCACGGTGATGACAGAGGCGCTTCGGCCGCTCGGCATCGAGTTGCGGCATTTTGCCGTGCTGCTGGTGCTGGTCGACCGCGGGCCCACGGTGCAGCGGGACCTGGCGGCGGCGACAGGGTCGGACAAGGCGGGAATCATGCGGGTCGTGGACGACCTGGAGCGTAGGGGGCTGGCCGTACGCAAGGCCGTTCCTGGAGACCGGCGGGTGCGGGCAGTGGAGATCACGCCTCAGGGCCTCGAGCTTTTCGACGCGGCCCATGTGGCGGCGGAGCCGCTGGCCGAGCGTCTGGTCGGCGAAATGGGACCCCGCGAGTCCGAGCGGCTGACGGACCTGCTGACCCGATTCGCCCATCCCGCAGGCGGTGAGGCGTAAGCACGCCGGCCGCCTTCCGCGTGAGCACTTCCTCTCATGCGGCTTTTCGCGATGCCGCCGAAGTGGTGGACGGAGCCGCACAGGGGGCACATATACCGTCAGATGGTATTGAATGATACCGTCGCGAACGTAACGGAGACAGGTGCGCACGTTGGGCTAACGGGGAGGTAAGCGATGTTGGACGTCTACGAGGCGGTCACGAGCCGACGGGCGGTGCGCGGATTCACCGACCGGCATGTCCCGAGGGAGGTGCTGGAGCGCGTGCTGTCCGCCGCGGCCTGGTCGCCGTCCGGATCGAACCTCCAGCCCTGGCACGCCTACGTGCTGACCGGCGGGCCACTGGCCGAGCTCAAGAAACGCGCCGGTGAGCGTGTGGCCGCAGGCGACCCCTGGGACCAGCGCGAGTACGAGATGTACCCGCCCGCACTGAAGTCCCCGTATCGCGAGCGCCGATCCGCCTTCGGCGAGGAGCGCTACAGCGCACTCGGTATTTCACGCGGGGACTGGGAGGCACGCCAGCGGACCGCTGCCGCGAACTGGGACTGTTTCGGCGCGCCCGCCGCCCTCTTCTGCTACATCGACCGCGACATGGGCCTGCCGCAATGGGCCGACCTCGGCATGTATCTCCAGACCGTCATGCTGCTGCTCCGCGCCGAAGGGCTGGACAGTTGCACCCAGATGGCGTGGTCGGTGTATCGCAGGACCGTCGCGGAGGTCCTGTCACCCCCGGACGGGCTCATCCTCTTCTGCGGCATGTCCATCGGGTTCGAGGACCTCACGGTCGATTACGTCCGTACGGGGCGGGCGCCGCTCGACGAGACGGTCACGTTCGTCGACCACATCACATCACGAGGAGAGACATGACCGACCAGTTCCGCCTCGGCGGCGACCTTGTGATCGACCGGCTCGGCTTCGGCGCCATGCGCCTGCCCCAGGGCAGCCCGGGCGGCCCGGCCCGCGACCCCGAGTCCGGCCGCGCCGTCCTGCGCCGCGCCGTTGAGCTCGGCGTCGACCACATCGACACCGCCGACTTCTATCGCAGCGAGAACGGCTCGGTGCGCGCCAACGCCCTGATCCGCGAGGCCCTGTCCCCGTACCCGGACGCCCTGGTCATCGCCACCAAGGTCGGCCCGGCCTTCGGCCCCGACGGTCCCGGACAGGGCACCGCCGCCGATCTTCGGCCCCAGGTCGAAGCCAACCTCGAGAGCCTGGGCCTGGACCGCCTTGACCTGGTCTACCTGCGCATCGGCATGACGGAGCCCCCGCACGGCGAGTCGCTCGCCGAACGCTTCGAGGTGCTCGCCGCGCTGCGGGAGGAGGGTCTGATCCGCCACCTTGGCATCAGCAACGTCGATGCCGGCCATCTCGCCGAGGCCCGCACGATCGCTCCTGTCGCGGCCGTCCAGAACAACTTCCACCTCGCCGATCGTGACGAGACGGCCGTCCTGGACGCCTGCACGCGGGCCGGCATCGCCTTCGCCCCCTTCTTCCCTCTCGGCGGCGGTAGGGCCGACATGAACGATCCCGGCCTGGTCAAGGTCGCCGAACGGCACGACGCCACCGCCCATCAGATCGCCCTGGCCTGGCTGCTGGCCCTGTCCCCGGCCGCCCTGGCCATCCCGGGTACCGGCTCCGTCGCTCACCTGGAGGAGAACCTCGCCGCCCGGTCGATCACCCTCTCGGAGGAGGACATCGCCGATCTAGCCTGATCGCAAGAGGGGCCCGCACACGAGGGAGCCAGGCCGATGGAGTGGAGTACGGACGACCTGCGGCTCATGGAGCCGGGTGAGCGCGTTGCGTTGATGCGGGCCCTGGCCGAGCTGGCCGAGGAAGATCCGCTGGACGATCCGGGCCACCGCAAGCGGCGCCGGCTCTTCATCGTGGTGACGGTCGGGTCGTGTGTGTGGATGATTCCCTGGATCGTCCATCTGGCCTTCACCCTGCCCGGGAACTACACGGCTGGTCAGTGGTCCGCGACGTGGACGGGCTTCGACATCGCTCTGCTGGCGGCGTTGGCCGGTACCGCGCTGGCGATCCTGCGCAAGCGGCAGGTGGCGATCGTCGGCATGCTCATCACCTCCACGCTGCTGACCTGCGACGCGTGGTTCGACGTCATGTTGTCCTGGGGGGCGGACGAGTTCCCGCTCAGTGTCGTGACCGCGCTGGGCGGCGAGCTGCCGCTGGCGGGGCTTTGTTTCTATGCGGCACGCCGGTTGATCCGCCTCACCGTGCACGCGGCGTGGATCCGCAGCGGCCTGACCGGGGCGGAGCCGCCGCTGACCCGCATCCGGCTCTTCACACTCATCGAACCCAGGCAGGGCGGCCCGTCCGAGCGAATCTCGGACCGGGAGCCGGAGTAACTCGTCACGACGTCACTGCATCTG
>DASQPY010000732.1:0-5796 GCA_035643735.1 Actinoallomurus sp.
CCCGGCCGAGCGGTTCCGGGCGTTCCGCGAGGCCGGCCGCCGCGGCGGCACGGGCACCGGGGCGCCCGCCCCGCAGCCTGATGATGCCTGACGACCTCGGTCATCCCTGCCAGGACGTACTGACGAAAGAGATTGGAGGCAGGGGCCGAGCCTCCGGGGCGACTCCCGGACGATCGCCCCGATGACCCGATGAACACCACAGACCGTGACCTCGACTGGCTGCTGCAGAACCTCCTCGAGAGGACGCCCGAGACCCGGCACGCCCTGCTGCTGTCAAAGGACGGCCTCAAGCTCTGTTACACGCAGGGGCTGAACATCGACCGGGCCGACCAGCTGGCCGCCATCGCCTCCGGAATCCAGAGCCTCTCCTACGGCGCGTCCGCGGAGTTCGGGGACGGCAGCGGAGGACTCCGGCAGTCCATGACGGAGTTTCACGGTGGCCTGCTGTTCATCGTGGAGGCCGGCGAGGGCGCCCACCTTGCCGTCGTGGCCTCCGACGAGGCCGACGTCGGCCTGATCGGGCACAACATGCACGAGCTGGTCGAACAGCTCGGTGAGTACCTGATCGCCCGGCCGCGGGAGACGCCGCAGGACACCGGCGCGCGATGACTCGGCCGGTCGACAAGGAGGGCCCGGACCGTCTGTACATCGTCACGGGTGGGCGCAGCAGGGTGGACGAGAGCTCGATCGACATCGTCTCCCTGATCGTCAGCGAGTGCGACCCCACACCGGGCATGCAGTCCGAGCACGTCAAGATCCTGCGAATGTGCCACCGCCCGACGGCGGTGGTGGAGATCTCCGCGGAGCTCGGGCTGCCGGTGAGCGTGGTGAAGATCCTGCTGTGCGACCTGCTCGACACCGGCCGGATCACCGCGCGGCATCCGTCCGCCGCTCCCGTCAAGGACAAACTCCCTGATCCCGCGACCTTGAAGCAGGTGCTCCTTGGACTTGAAAAGCTCTGACCAGGCCGCACGTACGCCGCTGCGGAGCACCGCCAGCGACGGCCTGAAAATCGTGATCGTCGGCGGGTTCGGGGTGGGAAAGACGACGATGGTCCGCTCGGTCAGTGAGATCCGGCCGCTGAGTACCGAGGAGACGATGACGCGAGCGGGCGTCGGCATCGATGACGCCGGCGGTGTGCACGGCAAGACGACGACCACCGTCGCCTTCGACTTCGGGCGCATCAGCCTGAACGACGAGATGGTCCTCTACCTCTTCGGCGCTCCCGGGCAGCAGCGGTTCTGGTTCCTGTGGGACCGGCTGTTCTCCGGCACCCTCGGCGCGGTGGTGCTCGTGGACACCCGACGGGTGCAGGACTCCTGGTACGCCATCGACCGTCTTGAGCACCACGGAATGCCGTTCATCGTGGCCCGCAACCACTTCGGCGGACCGATGCCCGGCCTGGAGGACCTGCGGAAGGCGCTCGACCTGTCCGACCACGTGCCGCTGATCGACTGCGACGCACGCGAACGCGAGTCCAGCAAGGCCGTGCTGATCGCGCTCGTGAACCATCTCTACCGGCTGTCCACCGCGCTGGAGGGCGCGCACTGACCACGTCGTCAGCCGCACTGTCCCCGGTGCGCTGACGGCTCGAGCGATACCACGGGTGATGATGAATGGTCGAGAACAGGCAAGAACGCTCCGGCGGGTCGACCGCCGATCCGGCCGTCGACGATGAGGTGGTGCGGCTGTACGGGCCGCGGTTCCAGAACGATCCGGCCGCGGTCTACCGGGAGATCAGACGCAGGCACGGGCAGGTGGCGCCGGTTCTGCTCGAGGGCGACGTGCCGGCGTGGCTGGTGCTGGGATACCGCGAGGTGCACCACGTCACGAGCAATCCCCAGATCTTCGGACGTGACTCGCGCCGCTGGAGTGCCTGGGACGACATCCCCGCCGACTGGGCGCTGCGGCCGTATGCCGAATACCGGCCGTGCTCGGTCTTCACCGAGGGAGACGAGCATCGGCGACGCGGTGGCGCGCTGGGCGACGCCCTTGCCGCGGTCGACCAGTTCGAGCTGCGGAACCAGGTCGAGGGCATCGCCGACGGGCTCATCGACGCCTTCGCCGGCAGCGGCAGGGCCGACCTGATGACGCAGTACGCACTCCGCCTGCCCGTGCTGGCCATCGCGCGGCTGTTCGGCCTGTCCGAGGCCGACGCGCCGAGCCTGGCGGCGGACATCGCCGCCTCGGCCGACGAGGGGGAGGAGGCCGTTCGGGCACACCAGCGGGTGGTCGCCCGGATGCGGCGGCTCGTCCAGGAGAAGCAGGCGCGACCCGGCCCGGACTATCCGTCCCGGCTGCTCGCCCATCCCGCGGGGCTGCCTCCGGAGGAGATCCCGACCGATCTGTTCCTCACGATGGGTGCGGCGCAGCTGACGACCGCGGACTGGATGGGCAACACGCTGAGGCTGATGCTGACCGACGAGCGGTTCTCGCTGAACCTGTCAGGCGGCCGCCGCAGCGTCGGCCAGGCGCTGAACGAGGTCCTGTGGGAGGAGACGCCGACCCAGAACTTCGTCGGCCGGTGGGCCATCGAGGACACGCGACTGGGCGGCCAGCACATCCGCGAGGGCGACGCGGTCGTGCTCGGGCTGGCGGCGGCCAACACCGATTCACAGGTACGGCCCGCCTCGTACGCGCACTCATCCGGCAACCAGGCCTACATGTCGTTCAGCCATGGCCTCCACGGATGCCCGCAGTCCGCACGCGAGATCGCCGAGGCCATCGTCGAGACCGCCATCAAGGTGCTTCTCGACCGGCTCCCGGACATCGTGCTGGCGGTGCCCGCGCATGACCTCGAATGGCGTCCGTCCGTGTGGATGCGCGGCCTGATCGCGCTGCCCGTCGCGTTCAGCCCGATGTACGTCGATCGACCCGCCGATCCCGGATCAGCGCTGTGACGCGGTAGCCGGCGCCGGCACGGACACGGCCGCCGTGCCGTCCCGCCGCGCCGGTCAGCCGCCCTCGAGGACGTACGCGGGCGTGAAGCGCACCGGCAGCGCCGACAGCCCGCGGAGGAGGAGGGCCGGTCGCCACTCGAGCTCGTCCACCCGAACCGCGAGCCGCACGTCCGGGAGGCGGTCGAGCAGCACCTCGATGGCCGTCCGCGCCATGACCTCGGCGAGCTCCGGCGCCGGGTGCGGGCATCCGTGGTCGCCCGCGCCGAACGCGAGGTGGGCGTGGTTTCCGCCCGAGTCGCTGTGTACGGCGGGCCGTACCCGCGGGTCGGCGTTGGCGCCGGCCAGCCCGACGATCACCACGTCGCCGGCCCGGATGGTCTGGCCGCCGAGCTCGATGTCCCCGGTCGCCCAGCGGGCCGAGGCGGTCTTCAGCGGCGTGTCCTCCCACAGCACCTCGTTCAGTGCCTGACCGACGCTGCGGCGGCCGCCCGAGAGGGTCAGCGCGAAGCGGTCGTCGGTCAGCATGAGCCGCAGCGTGTTGCCGATCCAGTTCGCGGTGTTCTCCTGGCTGCCGGAGACCACGACGAGGATGTCCTGGATCAGTTCCTGGTCGGTGACGCCGGTCGCGTGCTCGAGCAGGCGGGACGTGACGTCCCGCCTCGGCCGGGCGCGTTTGGTCTCGAGGAGACGCGTCATCGTCGCGATGAACCGGCCGTACGCGTCGATGGCGTCCTCACGGCCGTCGCTCATCGTCTTCATGTCCTGGGCGACGCCCATCAGCTCGGAGTCGGGAACCCCGAGCACGCCGCCCACGACGAGCACGGGCATCCGGTAGGCGTACTCCTCCATGAGCTCGACCTCGCCGACGCCGGCGAACGCGTCGATCAGCCGGTCGGCGAACCTCTCGCAGTCCGCCCGCAGCCCGAACTGGTCCACCTCGCCGAGCGCGGCGGCGACCGCGCCGACGCGACGCGCGTGCACCTCTCCGTCCAGGAACATCAGCATGTCGGGCATGTAACCCACGGTCTGCGGCGGCACGTAGTCCGGGCCGTGGCAGCGGTACGGGTCGCGGCCGAACAGCTGCCCGTCGGTGAGGACGCGATGCGCCTCGCGGTAGCCGATGACCAGCCACGCGGGCTCGCCGCTCTCGAGCAGGACCGGCACGACCGGTCCGTGGTCGCGCCGCATCTCCCGGAACAGGTTCTCGGTGTCCTCGGCAAAGCGCTGCCCGTACAGCGGTACCGCGCCGGAATGCGCGCCTTGCACCATGTGCCATCACCCGTGATATCGCTCGATTCGAGACGGATCGGCCATCCGTAGGATGGGGATCTTAGACCCGGACCCGTCATGTCGACCATATTGCCCGATATTGACTGACGCTTTTATGAAATGTCCGGGCGGATGCATATTCAAACGACGCGCGGTTCACGCCGGGAGCCGCCGGATCCCGAGAGGCGGTGCCGGGGCTTTGTCGCAGGTGGGTGTTATAAGTGCGGCAACCATTCTCGTGAGGGACCAGCCGCTCACCATCTCCGGCTGCACGCTGCTGCGCTTCGACGAGGAGGGACTGGTGGCCGAGGCCCGTGACTACTCCCACGCCAAGGAGGGCCGCTTCCCGCCACCCGCGGACCTGTTCACCTGACGTTCCGCTCAGACCGGCCGATCGTTGTGGGTCCTCGGCTCCAGGCGGTCGAGGATCTGATCGAGGCGCCGGCGGCGTTGCTGGGCCGCGTCCCAGAAGAAGCAGGCGAGGCCGGTGAAGAACGCGGTACCGGCGAGCACCCTCCGGGAAGGCGCGGCCCAGGCCCGCCGTTCCGTGGCGGGCCTGGGAACGCGTCAGCCGGTCTTGCGGAGAACCGCCTTGATCGTGGTGGTCTTGCCCACGTTGCCGGCGGCGTCGATGGCTCGGTACTCGATCGTGTGACGGCCATAGCCGGGAGGGACGTCCTCCCAGGCGACGGCCCTTGCCGGCTTGCCGAGCTTGCCGTAGAAGAGATCGTCGATGTTCGTGCCCAGCGGCGTGAACAGGAACGGCGCGTTCGAGTCGGTCGGCCAGCCGAAGTAGCGGTACCAGCCGTCCCCGTCGACCTGGAACTCCGCCAGCGCCGTCCCGGTCGCGTCATCGGACGGATTCAGCTTCATGGTGAACCGGTCGTCGAAGACCTTGGTCCTGCCCTTCGTGGCGGCCGGCCGGGAGAACTCCGCCGAGACCACCGGGCGCTGAGCGTCCACCGTCCAGGTGAGCGGAGACGACTCGGCGCCGGTGGCGGGGTCCACCGCTCGCGCGGTGACCGTGTGCGTCCCGGAGGTGAGGTGGAAGCGTCGCAGGGCCAGGTCACGGTCGTTTCCCGCTGTCGTCACCCGCCGGCCGTCGACGGTCCATCGGATGGCCGGGACCGACGTCGTGGGGTGCGTCGTCTCCGCATAGATCACGTCGTTCGCGCCCACGTCCGTACCCGCCGGAGTGGAGTCGGTGAAGCCTGGCGCGGTGGCCGCCGGCGCGGTCCTGACCTGGGTGTCCACCGTCCAGGTACGGGTCTGGGTGAGGGCCGCCGAGGATCTGATCGCCGGGTCGCGAACGAAGTCGGTGGGGTCCTGGACCTTCGCGGTCAGAGTGTGCGTGCCCGGCTTGACGTGCTGCCTGGTCAGGTCGACGTTGTGCCGGTCGGTGCTGCCAGGAATCGCCCTGCCGTCGAGAGTCCAGGTGATGTGCAGCGTGTGGCTCACCGGGTGCAGGGTCTCCAGCCAGACGACACGGTCGGCGCCGACGGGCGCCCCGGCCGGGGTGTCGTCCTGCACCAGGTTGAGCTTCCCGGAGATGGCCTGCGTCATCCGTTCGCGTTCCACCTGGTCGTAGGCGTACCCGAGGGTCTTCATCATCGAGTGGTCGCTGGGG
>DASQPY010000733.1:0-13038 GCA_035643735.1 Actinoallomurus sp.
TGGGTCTCGACGGTGTGCCGCTCCCCGTACGCGCCGTACGCGCCGGCGACGTTGAAGTAGCGCAGGCTCACCCCGCCGATGCCGTGCATTCGTGCGTACTCCGCGAGCGTCGTGTCGATGGCCAGCTTGGACGCGCCGTAGTGGTTCGTGGGCCGGGTCGGGTCGATCTCGACGATCGGGGTGCGCTCCGGCTCGCCATACGTCGCCGCCGTGGAGGAGAACACGATGCGGGGCACCCGGTGAACCCTCATCGCCTCCAGCAGGGCCAGCGACTCACCGAGGTTCTTGTCCCAGTACAGGCCGGGCTTTTCCACCGACTCGCCCACGAGCGACTTGGCCGCGAAGTGCAGAACCCCGTCGAACCCGTCCGCGAGCACGTCCCCGGCGGCCTCGCGGAGCGTCGCGCGCACCAGCCGGGCACCGGGCGGCACAGCGTCGGCGTGCCCGGTCGAGCAGTCGTCCAGGACGACCACCTCGTGCCCGGCCTCCAGCAGCCGGGCCGAGACCACACTGCCGATGTAGCCTGCGCCGCCCGTGACGAGTAGCTTCATGAAGACCTCCTGTAACCATGAACGGGTACGCTTACAGCCCTAGTCTTTCCGAACAACCCACCAGGACATGGACGACCCACACAGACACCGGCGTTTCCCATGACGGGGACGCTCGCCAGCGCTGCCATCGTCTTGGCGCTCATCGTGATCGAGGCGCTGTTCGTCGCGTCCGAAATCGCTCTCGTCTCCCTCCGCGACAGCCAGGTCCGCCGGATCGCCGAGCACGGACGCCGGGGCGCGGCGGTGGCCAAACTGGTCAGTGACCCCAATCGCTTCCTCGCCGTCGTGCAGATCGGCGTCACCCTCACCGCACTGCTCTCGTCGGCGTACGGAGCCGTGACGCTGTCGGGGACCGCCAAGGACGCTCTGGTCGAGCACGTCGGACTCTCCGGCGGGCTGGCCGGGTTCATCGGCGTCGTCGGCGTCACGCTGATCATCTCCTACGTCACCCTGGTGATCGGTGAGCTGGCGCCCAAGCGCCTCGCCCTGCAGAACGCCGAGGGCGCGGCCCTGCTGGTCGGACCCTTCCTGGACCGGATGGCGATCTTCTCGCGGCCGGTCATCTGGCTGCTGTCCAAGTCCACCAACATCGTCGTGCGGACGCTCGGCGGCGATCCGAACACCTCACGCGAGGCGATCACCGCCGAGGAGGTACGCGCCCTGGTGGCGGGCAACACCGAGATCGCCCCGGCCGAGCGCGATCTGATCGAAGAGGTCTTCGCGGCCGGCGAACGCCAGTTGCGAGAGGTGCTGGTGCCGCGTACCGAGGTGGAGTTCCTCGACGAGTCGACGCCGCTGTTCAAGGCCGCCCAGATCGCCGCGGGCAGCCCGCATTCGCGCTATCCGGTCTACCGCGAGTCCCATGACGACGTCGTCGGGTTCGTGCACGTCCGCGACCTGCTCGACCCGGCGCAGTCCGGGCTCTCCAAGCCGGTCGGCGACGTCATCCGCCCGGTGCTGTACCTGCCGGCCAGCAAACGGGTGCTGGCCGTGCTGTCGGAGATGCGCCGTGAGGGCCACCATCTGGCCATCGTCGTGGACGAGTACGGCGGCACCGCCGGGATCGTGACGCTGGAGGATCTCGTCGAGGAGCTGATCGGCGACATCCGCGACGAGTACGACGTCGAGGACGCCCAGGCGCGGCGCCTGCACGGCGGTGCGCTGGAGATCGACGGCCTGCTGAACCTCGACGACTTCGCCGACGAAACCGGCGTTGAGCTGCCCGAAGGGCCGTACGAGACGGTCGGGGGCTACCTCATGGCCGTTCTCGGTCATCTACCCCAGGTAGGGGAGATGACCATGGTCGGCGGGCATCGTCTCTCTGTCACTGAGGTGGACGGCAGGCGGGTCGCGCGCGTACGCGTCACTCCTCCGCCGGTCCCCGAACCGGAGCACGACGAGTCCTGAGAGAATTCACGTATGCCCACCGAGCCCAATCCGTCGTCCACGCCGTCGGGTGCCGCGCGTCCGCGCGTCCTGTCCGGGATCCAGCCGACCGCCGACTCGTTCCACCTCGGCAACTACCTCGGCGCTCTGCGTCAATGGGTCGCCATGCAGGACACCCACGACGCGTTCTACTGCGTCGTCGACCTGCATGCGATCACGATGGCGCACGATCCCGCCCTGCTGCGACGGCGTACGCGGGTGGCGGCGGCCCAGCTGTTCGCGATCGGCATCGACCCGGAGCGCAGCACGCTGTTCGTGCAGAGCCAGGTGCCCGAGCACGCCGAGCTGGCCTGGGTGCTGGGGTGCATCACCGGGTTCGGTGAGGCGAGCCGGATGACGCAGTTCAAGGACAAGTCGGCCAAGGAAGGCACCTCGGCGGCCTCGATCGGGCTGTTCACCTATCCGATCCTCCAGGCCGCCGACATCCTGCTCTACCAGGCCGACCAGGTCCCGGTGGGCGAGGACCAGCGCCAGCACCTGGAGCTGACCCGGACGCTCGCGCAGCGCTTCAACCACCGGTTCGGCGAGACGTTCGTGACCCCGGAGGCCTACATCCCCAAGGCCACCGCGAAGATCACCGACCTGCAGGAGCCCACGGCCAAGATGAGCAAGTCCTCATCCTCGCCGCAGGGCATCCTCGACCTGCTCGACGAGCCGGGCCCGCTGCGCAAGAAGGTCATGCGGGCGGTCACCGACACCGGCACCGAGATCCTCGCCGACGAACAGAACAAACCCGGCGTCACGAACCTCCTGCGCATCTACTCCGCACTGACCGACACTTCCATCCCGGACCTGGAGCGCCGCTACGAGGGCCAGGGGTACGGCACGCTGAAGAAGGACCTCGCCCAGTCCGTGCTCGACACCTTCACGCCGATCCGCGAGCGCACCGAAAAGCTGCTCGCCGACGAGGTGCAGCTCGACCGGCTGCTGGCCCGGGGCGCCGAGCGGGCGAGCGAGGTCGCCCGGCGGACCATGGAGCACGTACGCGATCGGGTGGGGTTCCTGGGCCGTGCCTGACCCGGGGGAGAGAACCATCGGGGTGGCCATTCCGATCCCTGACCCGTACGGCCTTGAACTGCAGCGATCACGTCAGTCATTCGGAGATCCGCTCGCGCGGTCCATCCCGACGCATATCACGCTGATTCCCCCGGTTCGGGTCGCGTCGGCCGCGCTGGTGGAGATCGAGGGACACCTGCGCGAGGTGGCGGCGGAGGAACGGCCCTTCCCCATCCTCCTGCGCGGCACGGGAACGTTCCGGCCCGTCTCCCCGGTGGTGTTCGTGGCGCTGGCCATCGGGATCAGCGAATGCGAGAACCTCGAGCGTCACGTACGGCGCGGCCCGCTGGAGCGCACACTGAGCTTCCCCTACCATCCGCACGTGACGGTCGCTCACCATCTTTCCGATGACCTGCTCGACCGGGCGTTCAAGGAGCTGTCCGAGTACGAGGCCGAGTTTCCGGTCTGGGGTTTCTCGCTTTACGAACACGGCCTTGACGGCGTGTGGCGTCCCCAGCGTGACTTCGCGTTCGGAGCCGGAGTTTCGAGCTGAAGCCCTGATCCGGGGTTTCCGCTTTTGAATCTTTGCGACTGCGGGGGGTAGTCCGTCGAAATGGCGGCGGTCGTGGACAGTCTGCGTCACTGGTTCAGCTCACTTCAAGACGGCGTCACCGGCGTCCTGCGGCGTTCCCGCGCGCGGTGGAGGACCTTCGACCACCTGGGCCGCGCCTACGACCGCTACCGCGACAAGCGCGGCGACCGGCTCGCGGCGGCGCTCAGCTTCTACGGCTTCCTGTCCTTCTTCCCCCTCGTCGCCCTCGCGTTCGCCGTCACCGGCTACGCGGTGGCGATCAGCCCGAACGCACGCGACGCGGTCGCCAAGGCCATCGACCAGATCCTGCCCGAGCTGACCCACCGGCTCCCGGTGGCGCAGATCGCCTCCGCCAAGGCCGGCGCCGGGGTCCTCGCCCTCCTCGGCCTGGCATGGAGCGGGCTGGGCTGGATCGGGATCTGGCGCGAGTCGCTGCGCACGATGTGGCAGGGCGGCGCCGATGACGGCAACACCGTCGTCAACCGGCTCCGTGACCTTGGCGTGCTCTGGCTGCTCGGCCTGGCGCTGCTCGCGTCGGTGATCCTTTCCTCCGCGGCCTCGTCGGCCACACATGCCGTGCTCGACTGGGTGGGGCTCGCGAACGTGACCGGCGCGGGCAGTCTCCTGCGGCTCATCGCGCTGTCCGTGGCGGTCGCCGCGGACGGCTTGATCTTCTTCATCCTGTTCACCACGCTGGCCGGTACCAAGGCGTCCTGGCGGCAGTTGCTGCGTGGCTGCCTGTTCGGCGCGGTCGGGTTCGAGGTGCTCAAGCTCGTCGGCGCTCTCCTGGTCGCGCACACCGTACGGAACCCGGTGTACGCCTCCTTCGCCGTGATGGCGGGATTGGCGGTGTGGATCAACCTTTCGTCGCGGTTCATCCTGTTCACCGCCGCGTGGACGGCGACGCGCCGGGTGGTCCTCAAGGCGGACGCGCCGCGGCCCGGGGAGTCCGAGTCGAAGGAGTCCGAGTCGGAAGAGTCCAAGCCGGAGGCGCCAGGGCCACCGCACGAGTCCTGATCAGGAGTGCGTGGCCTCGTCGCTGTACGGCTCGTCGCGTGCCGTCTTCTTCTTCTTCTTTCCCTCGGCCGATTCGCCGTTCTCATGGTCGGCCGGATCGACCGGGCCGCGCCTGGTCTCCGCCTCGTCGCCGTTCTCGTCCACCGGCTCCTGGATGGGGTTCGGGTGCGTCTGCCCCGAGGCCGGGACGTCGTCCCCGTCCGGCGACACCGGTGCCCCCGCGACCTTGACGTCGCCGCGCGGACGGCGTGACGGCGGTGGCGGCTCGCCGGCGCCGGATCCGGGATCGGGCCGGTCGTCGGACGGCGGCCGATCGCCGTCCGGGGACTCTGCCGCAGGGCGGCGGCGCCGCAGGCCGACGATGAGTCCGGCGATGATCGCGACGGCCGCGCCCGCGGGCAGCCCGATCTTCCACCAGGCCGGCCCGTCGGAGGCTGCCCCGTGCGCGTTGGAGGCCGGCCGGTTCACCACGGGCTTGGGCTTGGGCGGCGGCACCGGGTTCACGAGGGTGCCCACCGGCTCGGCCTTGGCGCGCTCCGCGAAGCCCCAGTCCAGCATCTCGCGGGCGTCGGGCCAGAAGTCGGACTGGGCGTGCATGAGCGAAATGATGATCGTGTGCCCGTTGCGAGTGGCCGCACCGACGAAGCTGCCCAGTGCGTGGCTGGTCCAGCCGTTCTTGCCGCCGATCATGCCGGGGTAGGGGTGGCCGACCAGAAGATGATCGTGCGTGCCGATCTCATATCCGCCGGTCTTGTGGCCTTTCTTGCGTTCCTCCTTGGTCGGCA
This sequence comes from Actinoallomurus sp., assembly GCA_035643735.1. GTDB lineage: Bacteria > Actinomycetota > Actinomycetes > Streptosporangiales > Streptosporangiaceae > Actinoallomurus. The sequence continues at coordinate 5,388 of DASQPY010000733.1, forward strand.
GCGCCGGCCAGTGGTAGAGCTTCGCCCTGACGTACTTGCGGAAGTCGGGCAGCGTGAGCCCCTGCTTCATGATCAGCGCGAGGTCGTACGCGGAGCTGTGCTGCTGCTTCAGGGTGAGCGGCGGGTCGTCGTCCAGGCCGTTGGGTGTGCGGGCGACGGTGTCGAGCGCCTGGATGCGGCGGGCCTCGGCGTTCATCGCCGCGAGGGTGTGCGACATCCCGCCGCCCGCCGCGGCGAGCGCGATGGCGGCGTCGTTGCCGGACTGCATCAGCAGGCCGTGGAACAGGTCGTCCACGGTGTAGGACAGCTTGGTGTCCAGGCCGACCGCGGAGCCGGAGGCGTTGACGGCGGTGAGGGAGGGCTTGACCTTCATGTGCGGGTCCAGCCGGGGGATCAGCGTGATCGCCGTGAGCGTCTTGAGCGTGCTCGCCGGGCGGTAGTGCCCGTGCGGGTCCTTGGCCGCCAGCACACGGCCCGTCTCCAGGTCCGCGATGACGTACGAGGACGCCGTGATGTGCGGCGGCTCCGCGACTCCCCGGTCCCGGACGTAGCCATGGCTCGCCAGCCGGGCACCGCCGACCGTGGTGTCGGCACCCGTGGTGTCGGCGCGGGCCGCGGGGACGTACACAAGACACCCGGCAGTGCCACAAACGGCGAACACAGTGAAGACTTTTCGCATGGCGGCCCAACGCTAGACGACCAGTACTTGAATGACCACATGGGTCTACCCCCGATAATGGGGGTTGATGAACATCTCTCGGCTTGCATCAGGATTTGTGCTGGGTCTTGCCGCATTCATGATCTTTGAATGGCTCATGCTCGCGAAGAATCTGGGTAGTGGCCCGGCCCGGCCCACGGCGTTCTACGTCGTGCACGGAATCCTGGTATGTGTGAACATCATGCTGGCGATCGTGCTCGGCACCATCGGGTGGCGCGCCTGGCGCTCCTCGCGGCGCGGCTGACCGGCCGGGGGATCGAGTGGGAAGGGTGATTGCACCATGGAGTCGGAGTCGGGACTGCCGATCGAGCCCGTCTACGGACCGGACGCGCGGGCCGGGGCCGACCCCGCCGCGCTGGGCGAGCCCGGGGAGTTCCCCTTCACGCGCGGTGTCTATCCCACGATGTACACCAGCCGGCCGTGGACGATGCGGCAGTACGCCGGGTTCGGCACGGCGGCGGAGTCCAACCGCCGCTACCACCAGCTGATCGAGGCGGGCACGGCCGGACTTTCGGTCGCCTTCGACCTGCCCACCCAGATGGGCTACGACTCGGACGCGACAATGGCGTTCGGCGAGGTCGGCAAGGTCGGCGTCGCGATCGACTCCATCGAGGACATGCGGACGCTGTTCGACGGCATCCCGCTGGACCAGGTGTCCACGTCGATGACGATCAACGCTCCCGCCGCGGTGCTCCTCCTGCTCTACCAGCTCGTCGCCGAGGAGCAGGGCATCCCCGCCGGCAAGCTCACCGGGACGATCCAGAACGACATCCTCAAGGAGTACATCGCCCGGGGCACCTACATCTTCCCGCCCAAGCCGAGTCTGCGGCTGGTCGCCGACACCTTCCGCTACTGCAAGGACGAGATCCCGAGGTGGAACACCATCTCGATCTCCGGCTACCACATGGCCGAGGCCGGGGCGACGCCCGTACAGGAGATCGCGTTCACCCTCGCGAACGCCCGGGAGTACGTGCGCGCGGCGGTCGAGTCCGGCCTGGAGGTCGACGCGTTCGCACCCCGCCTGTCCTTCTTCTTCGTGGCACGCACCACGCTGCTGGAAGAGGTCGCCAAGTTCCGCGCCGCACGCCGGATCTGGGCGCACATCATGGCTGAGGAGTTCGGCGCCAAGAACCCCAAGTCGCAGATGCTGCGCTTCCACACCCAGACCGCCGGGGTCCAGCTCACCGCCCAGCAGCCCGAGGTCAACATGGTGCGGGTCGCCATCCAGGCGCTCGGCGCGGTCCTGGGCGGCACCCAGTCGCTGCACACCAACTCCTACGACGAGGCCATCGCGCTGCCCACCGAGAAGGCCGCGCGGCTCGCCCTGCGCACCCAGCAGGTGATCGCGAACGAGTCCGACCTGACCAGGACCGTCGACCCGTTCGCGGGCTCGTACGCCGTCGAGTCGATGACCGACGACATCGAGGAGGCCACCCGCGCCCTGATGGACCAGGTCGAGGAGTTCGGCGGTGCGGTGAACGCCATCGAAAAGGGCTTCCAGAAGAACGAGATCGAGCGATCCGCCTACCGCACGGCACTGGAGATCGACCACGGCGAGCGGGTCGTGGTCGGTGTCAACAAGTTCCGTACCGACGGCGACGAGCCGTACGAACCGCTGCGCGTGGACCCGGCCATCGGCGAGGCGCAGGCCGCCAAGCTGGCGAGGCTCCGTGACGAACGCGACGGCGACGAGGTACGCCGGCGGCTCGACGAGTTGCGCGGGCTGGCCGAGAAGGAAGGCGCGCAGGCCGAGGGCGGCGACATGTCGGCCGGGGACGCCAACCTCCTCTATCCGCTGCGGGAGGCGCTGCGGGCGCGGGCGACGGTCGGCGAGGTCTGCGACGCGCTGCGCGAGGTATGGGGAGTCTACGTCCCGCCGGACGCGTACTGACCTGATCCGCAGACCCCCGGCGAACGGAGAGAGATCCATGGGCGAGGCGACCTGGCAGGCGAACATCGACGCCTTCGAGCAGACGTCACGATCAATGCTCGCGCTCGGTGACGAGCTCGGCTCGGCGGACTGGGACCGCCCGACGGAGTGCCCGGGCTGGTCGGTCAAAGACCAGTACTCACATATCCTGGGTATCGAGCGGTATCTGCTCGGTGACACCGACGACGGTGAGGTCCGCACCACGGCCAACACCGCGATCGACGTCGAGGCGCGGCGCGACAGTGAGCCCGCGAAGATCCTCGGTGAGCTGCGCGACGTCATCGACCGGCGAGTGGCGGTGCTGCGCTCCGGAGCGGTCGACCTGACCGAGATGACCGACACGCCGTTCGGGCGGACCATGCCCTACGGCGACTTCGTCGGCAACCGGGCGTTCGACGTCTGGATGCACGAACAGGACGTACGGCGGGCCACGGCGCGTCCGGGCAACCTCGACGGGCCGGGCGCCGACTGCTCAAGGCAGATCCTCGCCGGAGCCCTGCCGTTCGTGATCGGCAAACGCGCGGCGGCCGCACCCGGGCAGGCCGTGGTCATCGAGACGCCGGAGCACCAGTGGCGCGTCGAGGTCGGAGACGACCACCGGGCGCGTTTTCGCGACGGCGAGACCGAGCCGACCGTACGCCTCCGCATGGCGTGGGAGACGTTCGTACGTCTCGGCGGCGGCCGCGTCCCCGCCGCCGACGCGGACGTCGAGATCGCCGGTGACCCGGACCTCGCGGGCCGCGTCCTGGCGGGCATGGCCATCACACCCTGACCGTGCCCGAGCGCCGTCGGCCGCCCGGTCATGATCAATTTGGTCATTAGTAGGGATTGCGTGTAGCCGAAACGGGTGGCAACGATGAGCGCACGGGTGCTCAGCTTGAGTCAACCGCACACGCGGGGCAAAGACGTCGCGAGCCCGGCCGCCGTGAGCGGCATCATTGTCCCCAAGGTCCGAGCGGGACCGTCCGGTATTCACAAGCCGCCGATCGGCGGACGTGCTGGCCGGATTGTGCCACGTGCGTGGCATTAACCTGCAAGGATTGAGATCGGAGGTTGGCCGTGGCCATCGAGTTCAACGCATCAAGGGGAGCCACACTCGGCGTCGAGTGGGAGCTCCAGCTCGTCGACGCCGAGACCATGCGTCTCAGGCAGGACGCGCGCGAGGTGCTGGCCGCGCTGCCCGGACTCAGCGAGGCGCAGGAGAACCCGAAAATCCGGCACGAGCTCATGGAATCCACCGTGGAGATCGTCACCGGCATCTGCCACACGGTCTCCGAGGCCCGTGCCGACCTCGCCGCCACGATCGCCGACCTGCGCTCTGTGACCGATCCACGGGGCACCGCCCTCGCGTGCACCGGCACCCATCCGATCAGTGACTGGCGCGACGCGGTCATGGCGCCGGTCCAGCGTTATGCCGAGCTCGTCGAGCAGATGCAGTGGCTCGCGCGGCGCATCCAGACCTTCGGGGTGCACGTCCACGTCGGCGTGCGCTCGGCCGACAAGGCCGTCCCGATCGTGAACGCGCTGTCCGCCTACCTTCCGCACTTCCTCGCGCTGACCGCGTCGAGCCCGTTCTGGAGCGGCCACGACACCGGGCTCGCCTCCAGCCGGGCGATCGTGTTCGGCTCGCTCCCCACGGCCGGTCCGCCGCACCTGCTCGCGGACTGGGCCGAGTTCGAGGACTACATGGACACGCTGCTGCGGGCCGGCACGATCCGCAGCATCAAAGAGGTGTGGTGGGACATCAGGCCGCATCCGGACTTCGGCACCATCGAGATCCGGATGTTCGACGGGATCCCGACCCTCCGCGAGGTCGGGATGGTGGCGGCGCTCTGCCAGTCGCTCGTCGAGCTCTTCGACCACCAGCTCGACCGGGGCTACACGCTGCCGAGCCCGGCCGCCTGGGTCGTACGCGACAACAAGTGGCGTGCGACGCGTTACGGTCTGGACGCCATCGTCATCACCGACGACCAGGGCGCGACGGCCCCGCTCCGCGACGAGCTGTACGAACTGGTGCACGAGCTGGAGCCCATCGCGGACCGGCTCGGCTGCGCCGAAGACCTGAAAGTCGTCTCGGACGTGCTCGACCACGGCGCCCCGTACGAACGCCAGCGCGCCATCATCGCCGCCGGCGGCTCGATCGAGGACATCGTCAGTGCCGGCATCACGGAGTTCCGGGAGGACAGATTCGTGAATCCACGGGAGGTGACACATGCGGGGATCTGAACTCCGCGGCAATGAGCCCATCGACGGGCCGGGAGGAGGGTTGCAAGCCCAGCTCGACTCCTTTCTCGCCGGTCAGGAGGACCGGCTGATCGCCTTCCGGCGCGACATCCACATGCACCCCGAGCTCGGTTTCGCCGAGCACCGCACGACCGCGCGCATCGCGGAGGAGCTGACCGCGGCCGGGCTGCGGCCGACGCCGCTGCCCAAGGGCACCGGGCTGATCTGCGAGGTCGGCTGCGGCGACGGGCCGGTCGTGGCGCTGCGGGCCGACATCGACGCGCTGCCGCTGCCGGACGAGAAGGACGTCCCCTACCGGTCCACGGTGCCCGGCGTCACGCACGCCTGCGGGCACGACGTCCACACCACGATCATGCTCGGCGTGGCACGGTTCTTCGCCCAGCAGGCCGCCGCCGAGCAGCTGCCCGGACGCGTACGCCTGATCTTCCAGCCCGCCGAGGAGAACCCCGGCGGCGCCCTCGACGTCATGGCGGCCGGCGGCATCGCCGGTGTCGACCGGATCTTCGCCGTCCACTGCGACCCCCGCGTGGAGGTCGGCCGGCTCGGCCTGCGGGCCGGCCCCATCACCGCCGCCTGCGACAAGGTCAACGTCCGGGTCAGCGGCCCGGGCGGGCACACCGCACGGCCGCACCTCACCGCCGACCTGGTCTACGCCCTCGCGAAGATCGTGACCGAGCTGCCCGCGGCCCTGTCCCGCCGGGTCGACCCGCGCTCCAGCCTCAGCCTGGTCTGGGGCCAGATCGCGGCCGGGTCGGTGGCCAACGCCATCCCCGACGAGGGTGTCGCCCAGGGCACGGTGCGCTGCCTCGACGACGAGGCGTGGCACTCGGCCCCGGACCTGATGAAGGCCCTGCTCGACTCGGTGGCCAGCGCGTACGACGTCAAGGCCGAGCTCGACTACGTCCGCGGCGTTCCCCCCACCGTCAACGAGAAGACCAGCGTGGACATGTTCCGCGCGGCGGTCGGCAGTGTGCTCGGCGAGGACGGCGTGACCGGCACGCCGCAGAGCCTCGGCGGCGAGGATTTCGGCTGGTACCTGGAGTCGATCCCGGGAGCGCTGGCCCGGCTCGGGGTCGCTGCGCCCGGCATGGCGGGGGCGTACGACCTTCACCGGGGCACCTTCGACGTGGACGAGCGCTGCATTTCCATCGGTGTTCGCGTGATGGTCGCCACCGCGCTCACCGCGCTGTGGGAGAGTCGCCGTGCAGGTGCCGCCGAGCCGGTCGGCGAGCCCGCCTGAGTCCGGTCAGGCCGGAACTCACCCGGCCTGACCTGTGACGATGGGCTTTCGCCTTGATAACGGACACGTTGCGACACGGTAGCTTTGTTCCGTCCATGCTCCGCTGCGGACTAGGGTCCAGGAGATTCGTGCCGGTGGCACATTTCGGGCGGGGTTGGACAAACGGAGGAGCTACCTTGCGCCGTGGAGTGAAGATAACCGCCATTACGGCGAGTGCGGTCATGGCGCTGAGCGCCGCCGGCTGTGGTGGGAAGAAGGCGACCACAGGTGGCGACGGCGGTGGCGATGGCAAGAAGACCCTGAAGGTCGGCCTCGCCTATGACGTGGGCGGCCGCGGGGACAAGTCGTTCAACGACGCCGCGTACGCCGGCCTGCAGAAGGTCCAGAGCGAGCTGAAGCTCGACGTCAAGGACCTTGAGGCCAAAGAGGGCGAGAGCGACAACGACAAGATCCAGCGTCTGGACCTGCTGGCCAAGTCGGGCTACAACCCGGTCGTCGCGGTGGGCTTCGTGTACGCCACGGCGCTGGGCAAGGTCGCCAAGAAGTATCCGAACACCAAGTTCGCGATCGTGGACGACAACACCGTCCAGCTGCCGAACGTGACCGACCTGCTGTTCGCCGAGCAGGAGGGGTCCTACCTCGTCGGGGCCGCGGCCGCGAAGAAGTCCAAGACCGGCAACATCGGCTTCGTCGGTGGCGTGCAGACGCCGCTGATCAAGAAGTTCGAGGTCGGCTACATCGCGGGCGCCAAGAAGGTCAACCCGAAGATCAAGGTCCAGGTCAAGTACATCTCCCAGCCGCCGGACTTCACCGGCTTCAAGGACCCGGCCAAGGGCAAGACGATCGCCCAGGGCATGTACGACCAGGGCGCCGACGTCGTGTACGCCGCGGCGGGCCTGTCCGGCACCGGTTCTCTGCAGGCGGCCACCGCCGGCAAGAAGTGGTTCATCGGCGTGGACTCCGACCAGTACAAGACCGCACCGCCGGACGAGCAGCCGTGGGTCCTGACCTCGATGCTCAAGCGGGTGGACACCGCGGTGTTCAACTTCGTCAAGGGCGTCGGCGACGGCACCGTCCAGAAGGGTGATGTCCGGTTCAGCCTCAAGAACGACGGTATCGACTACTCGATGTCGAACCCGTCGGCTCTCGGCGACCTGCCGACCACGCTGAACGACCTCAAGCAGCAGATCATCTCTGGAGCGATCACGCCGCCCGAGAAGTGACGGCGAACAGTGCTCGGGCCCGGGAGGGCGGCCGCTTCGGTCTCCCTCCCGGGCTCACTGGCGTAGGAGCGGGTCATGTCCCCCACTGAGCAGCCGGCGGTCGAGCTGCACGGCATCACCAAACGTTTCCCCGGAGTAGTGGCCAACCACGACATCGAGATCGAGGTCGCGGCCGGCACGGTGCACGCGATCGTCGGGGAGAACGGCGCGGGCAAATCCACCCTGATGAAGATCCTCTACGGCATGCAACGGCCGGACGAGGGGACCATCAAGGTGAACGGCGCCGAGGTGAAACT